>NZ_JALW01000003.1:0-164943 GCF_000710795.1 Enterobacter sp. T1-1
AGCCGGCGGGGTAGCTTCCCCTCACCCCGTGGGAGAGGGTGTGTTAAGTTCCCTCTCCCAGTGGGAGAGGGTTAGGGTGAGGGCAACAGACCGCACTCACTCCTCATCCTGCTTCTTCTCTCTGTGCCGCATCCACAGCCTGACTCCAATCACCGCCACAACCACCAGAATCAGCCACGCCCAGTGCTTCAGATGCTGGTCAAGGTTATGCAGCCACGGGCCAATCACTTCTCCACCCACGTAACCGAGTGTGGTAAAGATCAGCGCCCAGGCGCACGCGCCAATCACGTTCAGCGGCAGGAAAATTTTCGGCGGCAGGCGGCTGGCGCCAATCAATATCGGCCCGATAATCCGAAAGCCGTACATAAAGCGGGTGCCAATCACAAACAGGTAAGGGTGGCGCTGGATCAGCCGCTGCGCGCGGTTAATTTTCTTCTTGTGCTTAGCGAAACGCTTAAGCAGCGTCGGCCCAAAACGCAGCCCCAGAAAGTAGAGCAGCTGATCGCCAATCATCCCGCCCAGCGCAACCGCGGCGACAACCAGCGGGAATTTAAGTAATCCCTGATGCGCGGCGACGCCGCCTAACAGGGTGATGGTTTCACCTTCTGCCACGCTTCCGACAACCAGCGCAGCGTATCCGTATTGTTCAATAACTCCGTTGATATCCATTACGTAAATATCATCTCCCTCAGCGTGCCTCGGTTAATCATATACCCCTTGTGACAACCGCGGGGCAATCAACGGAAATTTCCCACTGTACATAAAATAATCTAAACCCTGCATTATACTTAAGGTATCGATGACGGGCCGACAACAAGGGGGCGCTATGAACCATGTCTGGGGACTTTTTTCCCATCCCGATCGTGAAATGCATGTCATCAAAAGTGAGAACGAAACGGTCTCGCATCATTACACGCACCACGTGCTGCTGATGGCAGCGGTGCCGGTGATATGCGCGTTTATTGGTACAACACAAATCGGCTGGAACTTTGGTGATGGCACCGTAGTACAGCTTTCCTGGTTTACCGGGCTTTATCTTGCCATTCTCTTTTATGGCCTGATGCTGGCAGGGGTGGCGGTTATGGGACGCGTCATTCACTGGATGGCACGTAACTATCCGCAGCGTCCTTCCCTGGCACACTGTATGGTCTTTGCCGGATACGTCGCGACCCCGCTGTTCTTAAGCGGTATTGTTGCACTCTATCCCCTGGTCTGGCTGTGCGCGCTGATCGGGACCATTGCGCTCTTTTACACCGGCTATCTGCTGTATCTGGGCGTACCTACCTTCCTGAATATCAATAAAGAAGAAGGCCTGAGCTTTTCCAGCTCTACGCTCGCCATCGGCGTGCTGGTACTGGAAGCGTTACTGGCGCTGACGGTGATTCTTTGGGGTTATGGTTACCGTCTCTTCTGAGTTAATTGCATTGCTGGCGTAAATGCCAGCAATGCAGCATCTGTTCACGATTATCCGCTGGCGACAATGCACGGTGACCGCTATGATGCCGAAGCCAGCCTGTGTTTCTCCGTCGACGCAGGCGGTGTACGTCATAACGTGCGTGAATAATTATCAGAAGTCTCACCATGCTGAAATTCCGAGTTTCTTTACTTAGCCTGGCACTGTTGCTGGGGGCGTCCGCTGGCGTGCCAGCTCTCGCCAAAACGCCCGCGGTGACCACCGCTGCTGCTCAACCGCAAATCGCTTCCGGCAGCGCGATGATTGTTGATCTCAACACCAATAAGGTGATCTACGCCAGCCATCCGGATCTGGTGCGCCCGATCGCCTCGATAACCAAATTAATGACCGCGATGGTAGTGCTGGATGCACATCTGCCGCTGGATGAAAAACTGAAAGTGGATATCAGCCACACGCCGGAGATGAAAGGGGTTTACTCCCGCGTGCGCCTGAACAGTGAAATCAGCCGTAAAAACATGCTGTTGCTGGCGCTGATGTCGTCAGAAAACCGCGCCGCGGCGAGCCTCGCCCACCATTATCCGGGCGGCTACGACGCCTTCATTCGAGCGATGAATGCCAAAGCCAAAGCGCTGGGAATGAATAATACCCGTTTTGTTGAGCCGACAGGTCTGTCGATTCACAACGTCTCTACGGCGCGCGATCTGACCAAACTGCTGATTGCCAGCAAACAGTACCCGCTGATTGGGCAGCTCAGTACCACCCGTGAAGAGATGGCGACCTTTGCGAACCCGGCCTATACGCTGCCGTTTCGCAATACGAACCACCTGGTGTACCGCGAGAACTGGAATATTCAGTTAACGAAAACCGGCTTTACTAACGCGGCGGGTCACTGTCTGGTGATGCGTACCGTGTTCAACGGTAAACCGGTGGCGCTGGTGGTGATGGATGCCTTCGGCAAATATACTCACTTCGCCGATGCCAGCCGACTGCGCACCTGGATTGAAACCGGGAAAGTGCAGCCTGTTCCGGCTGCGGCATTGACGTATAAAAAGCAGAAAGCCGAGCAGATGGCGACGGCGCAGAACGATTAGGTTAAAGCAAAACGGTAACAGTGTTACCGTTTTTTATGTTTTCTCCCTCTCCCGGTGGGAGAGGGCCGAGGTGAGGGCACCAGACCGCACTGGGCCTATTCCGGCAGGGTCCAGTCTCCGTCGTTAAGCGGGCGCTGCATAATCACCGTATCCCGCCAGTCGCCTTTTTTGTAGCCCACGCTGCGCAGCTGACCGACCACTTCAAAACCGTGCTTTTTATGCAGCCGCAATGACCCGGCGTTATTATGGCCATCCCCCACAACGGCAATCATCTGACGCCAGGGACCTTGTTCGCAGCGTTCAATCAGCGCGTCCATTAGTGCACTGCCAAAACCGCGTCCGGTGGTGCTGGCATCCACGTAGATTGACTCTTCCAGCGTGAAGCGATACGCGTGTCGTGGACGGTATGGCGTGGCGTAGCAATAGCCCACCACAATGCCGCGATACAGCGCCACCAGCCAGGGGAAACCGTTATCGGTCACGTTTTTCAACCGCTTACGCATTTCATCAACGGTGGGGGGGATTTCCTCAAACGACGCACGTCCGTGAAGTACATGCCATGCATAAATAGCCGAAATGGCATGCACATCGTCGGGAAGGGCATCGCGCACTTCCACTTCGGTTACGGATAAAATATCAACAGCCGACATGATGTGCCTGCTCCTCGTCAAAGAATGCCGGAGAAACGTTTCTCCGGCGAGTGCAGGTACTCTAGTACGATTGAGCTGTGCTTAACAATCTCTTAAATATGGCTGTATGAATTAATCAGATGCTTGCGTAATGGCCTGCTCTGCGTTACCGCTCTCTTTCCAGTATTTATTCCGCGTTGTTTTACCAATGCCGGGATTCATACTGTTTGTAGGGTCATTCTCGCGATAAAACTGCTTAAGTGTCTCAGGGGCTTTGTAAAGATGCCCAACGTTGTGTTCCGCAGGATATTGTGCGCCACGTTCGCGCAGAAGGGCGAGCATCTCCTCTTTCAAGGCGTGCGCGTCGACCCCTTTTTTAACGATGTAATCCTGGTGGAAGACGTAGCACATAAAGTGGCCGTAGTAGAGCTTATGCACCAGCTTGCTGTCGATTTCCGGCGGCAGGTGTTCAAACCACTCGGTATCGTTGCGTCGCAGCGCAATATCCAGCGCCAGAATATCCTCTACTTCTTCTGAGTGTACGGCCTGATAACGGATGGCGGCCCCCGCAGCGGCAAAACGGTGCAGGAACGCTTTGCTCCCCTCCTCAGGTGTACAGGCGAAGAAATCCCCCTCGGCGGTTTTGAAGAATTCGCTCAGCCAGTTTTGTGCTTCGGCGATCCCGTCCCCGGCCATTTTCAGCAGCAGGTGATGTTCATACTTGTCGCGCCAGGTTTTCATTCGCTCCGGCAGGTGGGCCGGGAAAACGTTACCCAGCTTCTGCATAAAGCGGTCGGTGAAGTGGGGTTTAAACAGCGGCACTTTCTCCAGCATCGCATCGGTGCGGCCCTTCATGGTGAAGAAGAACGGCATCTTGTCGGTGCCGAGCTTGTCGATCATCAGGAACGTATCTTTGCCGTAGCGTTCGGCGATGTCGTAAATATCCCGATGCATATACTCGCCCGCCACCGGCAGATGCGTGAATTCGCCCAGAATATGACGACGGATTTCGGTCAGCACGTCAGGCTGATTGGTGCCGATGTAAAACACCTGCTGTTTTTTCTCGGCCGGGAAGGTGTCGAGCCGGACCGCGAAAACGGCCAGTTTGCCCGCGCAGCCGGAGGATTCGAACAGGCGATCCGGGTCGGCGTTGTAACGCGCTGGTGTATCCGCGTTGATATCACGTACGCGGGTGATGTAATCGTGATCGTGGGCATGACGGCCATCGTGCTGTACATCTGCATCTTTCACGCGATCGTCGTCGAGCTTACTCAGGATCTGCTCCGGCGTGACGCCCAGATCGATTCCCAGATGGTTCACAAGCGTCAGCTTGCCGTTTTCATCAATACGGGCATAGAGCGACATTTCGGTATAAGCCGGGCCGCGCTGCACCAGCGAACCGCCGGAATTATTACAAATCCCACCAATGACGGAGGCGCCGATGCAGGATGAACCAATCACCGAATGCGGTTCGCGCCCAAGCGGCTTAAGCGCTTTTTCCAGCGAGTAGAGGGTGGTGCCGGGGAAGGCCAGTACCTGCTCGCCTTTATCGAGCAGGTGAAGTTTGTCGAGGCGCAGGGTGCTGATAATCACGATGTCGCGATCGTAATCGTTGCCGTTCGGCGTCGAACCTTCGGTCAGGCCGGTGTTAGCCGCCTGCATTAAAATAATCTTGTCTGCGGCAACGCAGGCGCTCAGGACGCGCCACAGCTCCAGCAGCGTGCCGGGAAAAACCACCGCCAGCGCATCGCCCTGTCCGGAACGAAAGCCCTTACGGTAGCGGGCAGTTTTGGCCGGGTCGGTAAGCAGGTGAGAGTGACCAACCAGGCGCGACAGTTCGTTAATAAAAGTCGTGTTATCGGCAGTTCGAACAGAAGACATCTTCCACTCCTTGTGGTGGGGCAAATTTCTCGCTGTAAAGCATAGCGCGATTAGCTGTTTAGAGGGCGCGTATTTGCGAGAAAAATCAGAGAATAACCCTGCAACGTTCTGAGGGTTTGTGGCACACTGCGCTTTTCGCACGCCCTGGCCGAGATCTTCCGGCGGAAATTGATGAGAGAGTAAAACGACATGAAATGGCTATGTTCTGTAGGTGTCGCCGTCAGCCTGGCACTGCAACCTGCGCTGGCAGATGAACTGTTTGGCAATCACCCGCTTACGCCTGAAGCACGGGACGCGTTTGTCACGGAATTGCTCAAGAAAATGACGGTCGATGAGAAGATCGGCCAGCTGCGTCTTATCAGCGTCGGCCCGGATAACCCGAAAGAGGCGATCCGCGAAATGATTAAAGAGAGCCAGGTAGGGGCGATTTTTAACACCGTGACCCGTCAGGATATCCGCAAAATGCAGGATCAGGTGATGGAACTTAGCCGCCTGAAAATTCCGCTGTTCTTCGCCTATGATGTGGTACACGGACAGCGTACCGTTTTCCCTATCAGCCTCGGTCTGGCCTCCTCCTTTAACCTCGACGCGGTGAAAACCGTCGGGCGCGTCTCGGCATATGAAGCCGCAGACGACGGCCTGAACATGACCTGGGCCCCGATGGTTGACGTCTCCCGCGATCCGCGCTGGGGCCGCGCGTCAGAGGGCTTTGGTGAAGATACTTATTTGACCGCCACGATGGGGAAAACCATGGTGGAAGCGATGCAGGGTAAAAGCCCGGCGGATCGTTATTCGGTCATGACCAGCGTCAAGCACTTCGCCGCTTATGGTGCCGTGGAAGGCGGTAAAGAGTACAACACCGTCGACATGAGCCCGCAGCGCCTGTTTAACGATTACATGCCGCCGTACAAAGCAGGCCTGGATGCCGGTAGCGGCGCGGTGATGGTCGCCCTGAACTCGCTCAACGGCACGCCTGCCACCTCTGACTCCTGGCTGCTGAAAGACGTGCTGCGCGACCAGTGGGGCTTCAAGGGCATCACCGTCTCTGACCATGGCGCCATTAAAGAGCTCATCAAACACGGTACGGCCTCCGACCCGGAAGATGCGGTGCGCGTGGCGCTCAAATCCGGCATCAACATGAGCATGAGCGACGAATATTACAGCAAATACCTGCCGGGGCTGGTGAAGAGCGGCAAGGTGACGATGGCGGAGCTGGACGATGCCACGCGTCACGTGCTGAACGTGAAATATGACATGGGGCTGTTTAACGATCCGTACAGCCACCTGGGTCCGAAAGAGTCAGACCCGGCGGACACCAATGCCGAAAGCCGTCTGCACCGTAAAGAGGCCCGAGAAGTGGCCCGTGAAAGCCTGGTGCTGCTGAAAAACCGCCTCGACACGCTGCCGCTGAAAAAATCCGGCACCATTGCGGTGGTCGGCCCGCTGGCCGACAGCAAGCGCGACGTGATGGGGAGCTGGTCTGCTGCGGGCGTGGCCGATCAGTCCGTGACCGTGCTCACCGGTATTAAAAATGCGGTCGGTGAAAACGCTAAGGTGGTGTACGCCAAAGGGGCGAACGTCACTGATGATAAAGATATCGTGACCTTCCTCAATCAGTATGAAGAGGCGGTGAAGGTGGATCCGCGCTCGCCGAAAGAGATGATTGACGAAGCGGTAAACGCCGCGAAACAGTCTGACGTGGTGGTTGCCGTGGTGGGTGAAGCACAGGGGATGGCACACGAAGCCTCCAGCCGAACGGACATCACGATCCCGCAAAGCCAGCGCGATCTGATCGCCGCCCTGAAAGCCACCGGCAAGCCGCTGGTGCTGGTGCTGATGAACGGTCGTCCACTGGCGCTGGTGAAAGAAGATCAGCAGGCTGATGCTATTCTGGAAACCTGGTTCGCCGGTACGGAAGGGGGTAACGCCATCGCCGACGTGCTGTTTGGTGATTACAACCCGTCGGGCAAACTGCCGATGTCCTTCCCGCGCTCTGTCGGGCAGATCCCGGTGTACTACAGCCACCTGAATACCGGCCGTCCGTATAACGCCGATAAGCCAAACAAGTACACCTCCCGTTACTTCGATGAAGCGAACGGCCCGCTGTATCCGTTTGGTTACGGTTTGAGCTACACCACCTTTAAGGTCTCTGACGTGAAAATGTCGGCCCCGAGCCTGAAGCGTGACGGTAAAGTGACTGCCAGCGTTGACGTGACGAACACCGGTAAACGTGAAGGTGCGACGGTGATCCAGATGTATGTTCAGGATGTGACCGCATCCATGAGCCGTCCGGTGAAACAGCTGCGCGGCTTTGAGAAGGTCAACCTGAAACCTGGTGAAACCAAAACCATCAGCTTCCCGATTGACGTGGATGCCCTGAAGTTCTGGAACCAGCAGATGAAATACGATGCGGAACCGGGCAAGTTCAATGTCTACATTGGGGTGGATTCCGCCCGCGTCAATAAAGGCGAGTTCGAGCTGCTGTAACCTTTCCCTCCTTTGCATCCCCCGTTCACCGGGGGATGCGTCTTACCTTATGCTAAAAAGGCATTTTGCCGGGTAAATCCGCCGTTTTAAGCTACGCTTTTCTCTCAAGCCTCTGAAAAAGGCAGCAAAAAAATGAGGATAGTGGAATGACGATTAAAACGGGGATGGTAGTTTCTGCGGCGTTATTCGCGGCGCTAAGCCTGCCGTTACAGGCGGCAGAACCGGTAAAAGTGGGCTCAAAGATCGACACTGAAGGCGCGCTGCTCGGGAATATTATTTTGCAGGTGCTGGAAAGCCACGGCGTGAAAACCGTGAATAAAGTTCAGCTGGGTACCACGCCCGTGGTACGCGGGGCCATCACCTCCGGCGAGCTGGATATCTACCCGGAATACACCGGCAACGGGGCATTTTTCTTCAAAGATGAAAACGATCCGGCATGGAAAAACGCCAAAGCCGGGTATGAAAAAGTCAAGAAACTCGATGCAGAACAGAACAAGCTGGTCTGGCTGACTCCGGCTCCGGCCAACAACACCTGGACCATCGCGGTGCGTAAAGACGTGGCGGAGAAAGGCAAACTAACGTCACTTGCGGATCTCAGCCGCTATCTGAAAGAGAAGGGCGACTTCAAGCTTGCGGCCTCGGCGGAGTTTATCGAGCGTCCGGACGCGCTGCCTGCTTTCGAAAAAGCCTACGACTTCAAGCTTGACCAGGCACAGCTGCTCTCGCTCGCGGGCGGTGACACCGCGGTGACCATCAAGGCGGCGGCGCAGCAGACCTCTGGCGTCAATGCGGCGATGGCCTACGGTACGGACGGCCCGGTCGCGGCGCTTGGTCTGCAGACCTTAACCGATCCAAAAGGCGTTCAGCCTATTTATGCCCCCACGCCGGTGGTGCGTGAGGCGGTGCTGAAAGCCTACCCGGATATCGCCGACTGGCTCAAACCGGTCTTTGAAAAACTGGATGCAAAAACACTGCAACAGCTCAATGCGAGCATTGCCGTAGAGGGACTGGATGCCAAAAAAGTGGCCGCCGATTTCCTGAAACAACAAGGGCTTGTGAAGTAACAGGACAGGGATGTGCCAATAAAATGTCATAACCGCGTACTGCTGCTGTTGGCCTGTGTGGCCATTGCGGCGGTCGCGCTACCGTTTGTCAATGTGGCGCCAAACCGCCTGATGTCGGGGGAAGGGCGCGCGCTCTGGCAGGTCTGGCCGTTTACGCCGCTGCTGCTGGTTGTGGCGCTGGGTGCACTGGTTGTGCTCTCGCTCAGCCGTGGGCGGGTTGCACAGTGGCTGACGCTACTCCTCAGTGAAGGCCTCTTCATCACCTTGTTCTGGAGTGCCGGGCTTGCCGCCACGCACATGACCTCGGCGGAAAGTCCACTGGCGCGAACCACCGTGGGCAGTGGGCTGTGGCTGTGGCTGGCGCTGTGTCTGCTGGCCTGCAGCGATGCGATCCGCCGCCTGATCCCGTCATCTGCCTGGCGCTGGGTGCTCAATGCCCAGATCTGGTGTATTCCATTGCTGCTGCTGTTCAGCGGTGAGCTGAATAATCTCTCGCTGTTAAAAGAGTACGCCAACCGTCAGGAGGTGTTTGATGATGCGCTGGCGCAACACCTGACGATCCTCTTCGGCACGCTGTTCCCGGCGTTACTGCTGGGGGTACCGCTTGGCATGTGGTGTTATCGTCATCCCTCCCGCCAGGGCGGGGTTTTTGCCGTGCTCAACGTGATCCAGACCATCCCTTCCGTGGCCCTGTTTGGCCTGCTGATTGCGCCGCTGGCGGGGCTGGTGAAGTCATTTCCGGCGTTAGCCTCGGTCGGTATCGCCGGAACCGGATTAACCCCCGCGCTTATTGCCCTGGTGCTGTACGCGCTGCTGCCGCTGGTCCGCGGCGTGGTGGCGGGCTTAAGCCAGGTCGCGCCGGATGTACTGGAGAGCGCCCACGCGATGGGGATGAGCCGGCGACAGTGCTTCTGGCAGATCCAGCTGCCGCTCGCCTTGCCCCTGCTGCTGCGCAGCCTGCGGGTGGTGGCGGTCCAGACCGTCGGGATGGCGGTTATCGCCGCGCTGATTGGCGCAGGCGGTTTTGGCGCGCTGGTGTTCCAGGGGCTGCTGAGCAGCGCGCTGGATCTGGTGTTACTGGGCGTGGTGCCCACGATTGCACTGGCGGTCGTCATCGATGCGCTGTTTGCCTTATGGCTCGCGTTGCTCGGGAGAAGAGCCAATGATTGAATTTCACGATGTCAGTAAAACATTTGCCGGTCGTCCGGCAGCAAGTCACCTGAACCTGAATTTTGCCGAGGGGGCGTTTTCGGTACTGATTGGCACCTCGGGGTCGGGGAAGTCCACCACGCTGAAGATGATCAACCGCCTGGTGGAGCATGACAGCGGTGTAATACGTTTTGCCGGGGAAGAGATCCGCAGTCTGCCGGTGCTGGAGCTGCGTCGTCGCATGGGCTACGCCATCCAGTCCATCGGCCTGTTTCCCCACTGGACGGTCGCGCAGAACATTGCCACCGTGCTGCAGCTGGAAAAATGGTCGCGGGCAAAGAGTGACGAGAGGGTGGACGAGCTTATGTCGCTGCTGGGGTTAGAGCCTGGGCTGCGTGGCCGCTATCCGCATCAGCTTTCAGGTGGACAACAGCAGCGTGTGGGAGTGGCGCGCGCGCTGGCGGCGAACCCGCAGGTATTGCTGATGGATGAGCCTTTTGGCGCGCTCGATCCCGTTACGCGCGGGGCACTGCAGACCGAGATGACCCGCATTCACCGCATCCTTGGCCGGACGATCGTCCTCGTGACCCACGATATTGATGAGGCGCTGCGGCTGGCCGATCATCTGGTGTTGATGGACCACGGGGAAGTGATCCAGCAGGGCACGCCGCTTGAACTGCTGACCCATCCGCAGAACGATTTTGTGCGCGAGTTTTTTGGACGCAGCGAACTGGGCGTCAGACTGCTCTCCCTGCGAACCGTCAGCGATTATATGCGTCGACAGGATGTGGCGATGGGCGGTGAACCGTTACAGGAACAGATGAGCCTGCGGGACGCGCTCTCTGCATTTGTGGCGCGCCAGTGCGAGGTACTGCCGGTTACGGATGCCGCTGGGGCACCGTGTGGCACCCTGCATTTTCGCGATCTGCTGGCCGGGGAGGTGACGCGTGAAGGTCATGCGTGATCCGCTCCTCTGGCTGACGGGGCTTTTTGTTGCCCTGCTGTTTCTGATGCCGCACAGTGCGGCGCTGTTCAGCTCGCTTTTTCCCGGCCTGCCGCGCCCCGTCTATCAGCAGGAGAGTTTTATCAATCTTGCCCTGGCGCACCTGTGGCTGGTGGCGCTCTCCAGCGCGATTGCCGTGGTGCTGGGCGTGGGGGCGGGGATTGTGGTCACCCGGCCCTGGGGAAGAGAGTTTCGCCCGCTGGTAGAGACGATTGCGGCTATCGGACAGACATTTCCGCCGGTGGCGGTACTGGCGATTGCGGTGCCGGTGATCGGGTTTGGTCAGCAACCGGCTATCATTGCGCTGATCCTTTACGGCGTGTTGCCTGTTCTTCAGGGGACGCTGGCGGGCATTGCGTCGGTACCGGCATCGGTACTGAGCGTGGCCGAAGGGATGGGCATGAGCAGCGGTCAGCGGCTGTGCAAGGTTGAGCTGCCGCTTGCGGCACCGGTGATTATCGCGGGGATCCGTACGTCGGTGATTATTAACATCGGCACGGCGACCATCGCGTCTACGGTGGGGGCCAATACGCTGGGAACGCCGATCATTATCGGCTTAAGCGGGTTCAATACGGCCTATATCGTTCAGGGTGCGGTACTGGTGGCGCTGGCGGCCATCGTTATCGATCGCCTGTTTGAACGACTGGCCCGGCTTCTCAGCCGACACCGCCACGAACAATAAATGAGTACCCGGCCAGCATCACGCCGCCGATGCCGCTTACGGCCATCAGTACAAAAAGGGTAATTACGGCCAGTTTGGTTGCCTTCATCATCTGCTCCTGTTGTTAACGGAACAATTATACGGTGAAGCGCAGCTGTTAATGAACCATTAAATGCCGTTACGTTTCATCGGGGCCCAGGGCGTAAACCGGATAACCGTGCTCCCGCCATTCCGTCAGCCGCTGTTGCTGCGAGGCGGTGGGCACTTCCCCGCACCAGACCAGCAGAGTCTGGCCGTCGAAGAATTCGGGCCGTAGCTGAGCCAACGAATGCGCCAGCACCTCCACGCGCCAGCCCTGCTGGGTGGCGATCCAGGCTTCGAGCCACAGCCGCGTGGTATCGTGCACGTTCCAGCCAACAACCAGCGCGTCTTTTCCGCCCTTGTTTCGCGCCGAGGCCAGACAGACGGCGATATAATTGATTAGCACCCCGTCGAGCATACTCAGCAGCGCCTGCAAGGTAGAGTGCTGGCATTGCAGCCGTCGACGAAGCGGGATGAAAAGATGGTTGATTAAGGTTTGCGCTGGATAATCGCGGCCTTGCTCTTTGATCCACGCGCGCAGACGTTGAACGTTGCCCGCCTGCAGAAGCCGGAGCAGGGTTTCCTGCTGTTCGCGCCAGCGGTGTTGCGTATCGGGATCGTCATGGCAGAGCAGAGACTTTACCTTGCTCACCTGCACACCGTTATCTATCCAGCTTTTGATCTCGCGGATCCGATCGATGTCGGCATCATTGAAAAGGCGGTGACCGCCGTCCGTGCGCTGCGGTTTGAGTAAACCATACCGTCGCTGCCAAGCCCGTAGCGTGACGGGATTGATATCACAAAGGAGTGCCACTTCACCAATCGTGTAAAGCGCCATATTCGCCCCCTGGCTAACGCGTCCCAAGCTTAACTGTAGACCCAGTTTGTCGAACCAGGAAGAATTGCCTTTTTTTTGTACAAATAATGCGAAGCAGCCGTTATGTTCGGCAAAAGATGTGATGACGGACACGATTTACCGCTTTTTTGGACTGCTTCAAAGAAACTTCGGCGCCTTCAGTGTATGTTACGCGTTTTCAGAAGGTGCGGTTCCTGAGTATGTACGAGTTTAATCTGGTGCTGCTGTTGCTTCAGCAGATGTGCGTGTTTCTTGTCATCGCCTGGTTGATGAGTAAGACGCGTCTGTTTATCCCGCTGATGCAAGTCACCGTCCGCCTGCCGCACAAGCTCCTCTGTTATGTGACCTTCTCCATTTTCTGCATCATGGGGACCTATTTTGGCCTTCATATCGAAGACTCCATTGCCAATACGCGCGCCATCGGCGCGGTGATGGGCGGGCTGCTGGGCGGCCCGGTTGTGGGTGGCCTTGTCGGTTTAACCGGTGGGCTGCACCGCTATTCCATGGGCGGGATGACGGCGCTGAGCTGCATGATCTCGACCATCGTGGAAGGGCTGCTTGGTGGCCTGGTGCACAGCTACATGATCAAACGAGGCCGCCCGGATAAAGTCTTCAGCCCGCTTACCGCTGGCGCGATCACTTTTGTGGCCGAAATGGCGCAAATGGCGATCATTCTGCTTATCGCCCGACCTTTCGAGGACGCACTGCATCTGGTGAACAGTATTGCCGCCCCGATGATGGTCACCAACACCGTGGGCGCGGCGCTGTTTATGCGCATTCTGCTCGACAAGCGCGCCATGTTTGAGAAATACACCTCGGCGTTCTCTGCCACGGCACTGAAAGTCGCCGCTTCAACCGAGGGGATCCTGCGTCAGGGCTTTAACGAAGAAAACAGCATGAAGGTGGCGCAGGTGCTCTATCAGGAGCTGGATATCGGTGCCGTTGCGATTACCGATCGTGAAAAGCTGCTGGCCTTTACCGGTACCGGCGACGATCACCACCTTCCTGGCAGACCGATTTCGTCCGCGTATACGCTTCGTGCGATAGAGACCGGTGAGGTAGTCTATGCCGACGGTAACGAAGTGCCTTACCGCTGTTCGCTGCATCCGCAGTGTAAGCTCGGCTCTACGCTGGTCATTCCGCTGCGGGGGGAAAACCAGCGGGTGATGGGAACCATTAAGCTCTACGAAGCGAAGAACCGCTTGTTCAGCTCGATCAACCGGACGTTGGGGGAGGGGATTGCGCAGCTGCTTTCCGCGCAGATCCTGGCGGGGCAATATGAGCGGCAAAAAGCCCTGTTAACGCAGTCGGAGATTAAGCTCCTGCACGCTCAGGTGAATCCGCATTTCCTGTTTAATGCCCTCAACACCCTGAAAGCGGTGATCCGCCGCGACAGCGACCAGGCCGCACAGCTGGTGCAGTTTCTGTCGACGTTTTTCCGCAAGAACCTGAAACGGCCGTCTGAGATTGTGACCCTGGCCGATGAGATTGAACATGTTAACGCCTACCTGCAGATTGAGCAGGCGCGCTTCCAGTCTCGTCTGCAGGTGTCGTTATCCGTACCGGATGAGCTGGCTTATCAGCATCTCCCGGCCTTTACGCTGCAGCCTATTGTGGAAAATGCCATTAAACACGGGACATCGCAGCTTCTGGGCACCGGGGAGATCACTATTTCTGCCAGCCGTTTTAATCATCATCTGGTGCTGAATATTGAAGACAATGCCGGGCTTTACGTCCCGTCCGCTTCCGGCGGGCTGGGGATGAGCCTGGTGGATAAACGCCTGCGCGCTCACTTTGGGGATGGATGTGGCATCACCGTGGCCTGTGAGCCGGACCGATTTACCCGTATTACGTTACGATTGCCGCTGGAGGAGACCGCATGTTAAGAGTGCTGATAGTCGATGATGAACCGTTGGCACGGGAAAACCTGCGCGTGCTGTTGCAGGAGCAGAGTGACATTGAGATTGTGGGAGAGTGCGCCAATGCCATTGAAGCCATTGGTGCTGTGCATAAACTGCGCCCGGATGTGCTATTCCTCGACATCCAGATGCCCCGTATCAGCGGGCTGGAGATGGTCGGCATGCTTGACCCGGAGCATCGCCCGTATATCGTGTTTCTGACGGCGTTTGACGAATATGCCGTGAAGGCCTTTGAAGAACACGCGTTCGATTACCTGCTGAAGCCGATTGAAGAGAAGCGGCTCGAAAAGACCCTGACGCGTTTACGCCAGGAGCGTACGGTACAGGACGTCACGCTGCTGCCGGAAAACCAGCAGCCGCTGAAGTTTATCCCGTGTACCGGGCATAGCCGGATTTACCTGCTGCAAATGGATGATGTGGCATTTGTCAGCAGTCGCCTGAGCGGGGTGTTTGTCACCAGCGCCGAGGGCAATGAAGGCTTCACCGAGCTGACGCTGCGCACGCTGGAGAGCCGCACGCCGCTTGTCCGCTGCCATCGGCAGTATCTGGTTAACATGGCGCACCTGAAAGAGATCCGTCTGGAAGATAACGGTCAGGCAGAGCTGATACTGCGGGCCGGTCAAACGGTACCCGTCAGTCGTCGCTACCTGAAAAGTTTGAAAGAGGCGATTGGGCTGTAAAACTGGTACACTGCGCGCCATTGCATCATCGACAGTTAAAGGCACTCATGCTTAGTAATGATATTCTTCGTAGCCTGCGCTACACCCTGAAAGCAAACAACAACGACATGGTGCGCATTCTTGCGCTGTCTGCCATGGAATCCACCTCTGCTGGTTTTGACACCTGGATGACCAAAGAGGACGAAGAGGGGTTTGTTCGCTGCCCTGACATTATCCTGTCAGGCTTCCTGAACGGTCTGATCTACGATAAGCGTGGCAAAGATGATTCTGCACCTGAACTGGCGCTGGAGCGTCGGGTGGACAACAACACGGTGCTGAAAAAGCTGCGTATCGCGTTCTCGCTGAAAACGGATGATATTGTGGCGATCATGACGGAGCAAAAATACCGCGTATCCGTGCCGGAAGTGACCGCCATGATGCGTGCGCCGGGCCACAAAAATTACCGCGAGTGCGGCGACCAGTTTCTGCGTAATTTCCTGCGCGGGCTGACCCACCGGGTGCATAATACGAAGGCGTGATTGCGGAATGGGTGCGGCCTGATGCCCTCATCCCGGCCCTCTCCCTGTGCGAGAGGGAGAATAAAAAAAGCCGGAGATAATCTCCGGCTTTTTTGTTATTTCACCTGCTGACCCGGCTTCGCGCCTTCGTCAGGGCTTAACAGGAAGATATCTTTCCCGCCAGGGCCTGCGGCCATCACCATCCCCTCAGAGATGCCGAAGCGCATTTTACGCGGTGCCAGGTTCGCGACCATGACGGTCTGACGGCCAATAAGTACCTGCGGATCAGGATAGGCAGAACGGATGCCGGAGAAGACGTTACGCTTCTCACCGCCCAGATCCAGCGTCAGGCGCAGCAGCTTGTCAGAGCCTTCCACGAATTCCGCGTTTTCAATCAGCGCCACGCGCAGGTCCACTTTAGCGAAATCGTCAAAGGTGATGGTCTCCTGAATCGGATCGTCAGCCAGCGGGCCGGTCACCGGTGCGGCAGCTGCTTTCACCTCTTCTTTCGAGGCTTCCACCAGGGCTTCAACCTGTTTCATTTCGATGCGATTGTAGAGCGCCTTGAAGGTATTCACCTTGTGGCCAAGCAGCGGTTGCTGGATTGCATCCCAGCTCAGTTCGGTGTTCAGGAACGCTTCTGCACGCGCTGCCAGCTGCGGCAGTACAGGCTTCAGCCAGGTCATCAGCACGCGGAACATGTTCAGACCCATGGTGCAGATCGCCTGCAGGTCAGCGTCGCGGCCTTCCTGTTTCGCGACAACCCATGGGGCCTGCTCGTCCACATAGCGGTTGGCTACATCGGCCAGTGCCATGATTTCACGAATTGCTTTACCGAATTCACGACTTTCCCAGGCTTCGCCAACCGCAGCGGCGGCATCGGTGAAGGTTTTATACAGCTCAGGATCGGCCAGTTCGGCAGAAAGCACGCCGTCAAAACGCTTGGCGATAAAGCCCGCGTTTCGGGACGCCAGGTTCACCACCTTGTTCACGATGTCCGCGTTCACGCGCTGCACGAAATCTTCCAGGTTCAGGTCGATATCGTCGATGCGGGAAGAGAGCTTCGCCGCGTAATAATAACGCAGGCTGTCCGCATCAAAGTGGTTCAGCCAGGTGCTGGCTTTGATGAACGTCCCACGCGATTTGGACATCTTCGCGCCGTTCACCGTCACGTAGCCGTGAACAAACAGGTTGGTTGGCTTGCGGAAGTTGCTGCCTTCCAGCATTGCCGGCCAGAACAGGCTGTGGAAGTAAACGATGTCTTTGCCGATGAAGTGATACAGCTCGGCGGTGGAATCTTTCTTCCAGTATTCCTCGAAGCTGACAGTGTCGCCACGCTTGTCGCACAGGTTCTTGAAGGAGCCCATGTAGCCGATTGGCGCGTCCAGCCAGACGTAGAAATATTTGCCCGATGCATTTGGAATTTCGAAACCAAAGTAGGGCGCATCGCGGGAGATATCCCACTGCTGCAGACCGGATTCGAACCACTCCTGCATTTTGTTCGCTACCTGCTCCTGCAGCGCGCCGCTGCGGGTCCACGCCTGCAGCATTTCGCTAAAGGATGGCAGGTCGAAGAAGAAGTGCTCGGAGTCACGCATCACAGGCGTGGCGCCGGAGACCACCGATTTCGGGTCGATCAGCTCTGTCGGGCTATAGGTAGCGCCGCACACTTCGCAGTTATCGCCGTACTGATCCGGTGATTTACATTTCGGGCAGGTGCCTTTGACGAAACGGTCCGGCAGGAACATGCCTTTTTCCGGATCGTACAGCTGAGAGATAGTGCGGTTTTTAATAAAACCGTTCTCTTTAAGACGGGTGTAGATAAGCGTTGACAGCTCGCGGTTCTCCTCGCTGTGCGTGGAGTGGTAGTTGTCATAGCTGATGTCAAAGCCAGCAAAATCGGTCTGATGCTCCTGACTCATTTCGGCAATCATCTGCTCCGGGGAAACTCCCAGCTGCTGGGCTTTCAGCATGATCGGCGTGCCGTGGGCATCGTCCGCGCAGATGAAGTTAACCTCGTGGCCGCGCATTCGCTGGTAACGGACCCAGACATCAGCCTGGATATGCTCCAGCATGTGGCCGAGGTGGATTGAGCCGTTGGCGTACGGCAGTGCGCACGTTACCAGAATTTTTTTCGCGACTTGAGTCATAGTAGGCATTACTTCTTTTAACTGTGAAAAGGGTTTTTGATATTACCAAAAGGGGCATTATTAAGTAAGCACAAACCACGGCCTTTCAGGTAAACTTGTTCATCTAAGGTCTTATTCACAAGAACAAAGGAGTCGGGATGAGTTCGCAATCCCAGGCCAAATCACCGGAAGCCTTACGAGCAATGGTCGCCGGGACGCTGGCTAACTTTCAGCATCCAACCCTGAAGCACAATCTCACTACGCTGAAAGCGTTGCACCATGTCGCATGGCTGGACGATACGCTGCACATCGAGCTGCAGATGCCGTTCGTCTGGACCAGCGCCTTCGACGCGCTGAAAGAGCAAACCAGCTCGGAGCTGCTGCGCATTACCGGTGCAAAAGCGATTGACTGGAAGCTGAGCCACAGTATCGCCACCCTCAAGCGGGTGAAAAACCAGCCCGGCGTTAACGGTGTGAAAAACATCATCGCCGTCAGCTCCGGCAAGGGCGGGGTGGGGAAATCGTCTACCGCCGTCAACCTGGCGCTCGCGCTGGCGGCGCAAGGGGCGAAGGTCGGTATTCTGGATGCGGATATCTACGGGCCGTCAATTCCCAACATGCTGGGCGCAGAAAACCAGCGTCCAACCTCGCCGGATGGAACCCACATGGCGCCAATCATGGCGCACGGTCTGGCAACGAATTCCATCGGTTATCTGGTGACTGATGACAATGCGATGGTCTGGCGTGGTCCAATGGCCAGCAAAGCGCTGATGCAGATGCTGCAGGAGACCCTGTGGCCGGATCTGGATTATCTGGTGCTGGATATGCCGCCGGGTACCGGTGATATCCAGCTGACGCTGGCGCAGAACATCCCCGTCACCGGGGCAGTTGTCGTCACTACGCCGCAGGATATCGCGCTGATCGACGCCAAAAAAGGCATCGTGATGTTTGAGAAAGTCGAGGTGCCTGTGCTCGGTATCGTCGAGAACATGAGCATGCACATCTGCAGCAACTGTGGTCATCACGAGCCTATCTTCGGCACCGGCGGTGCAGAAAAACTGGCGGCGCAGTACCACACCCAGCTACTGGGACAGATGCCGCTGCACATCACGCTGCGTGAAGATCTGGATAGCGGGAAACCGACGGTCATCAACCGCCCGGACAGTGAGTTTGCGGAGTTGTACCGTCAGCTGGCGGGGCGCGTTGCGGCGCAGCTTTACTGGCAGGGTGAAGTCATTCCTGGCGAAATCGCCTTCCGCGCGGTGTAATTCTTCTGCGCTTGAGTGCCGGGTGGCGCTTCGCTTACCCGGCCTACAAATGGCACCATCATGTAGGTCGGGTAAGGCGAAGCCGCCACCCGACATTAACGCAATCGGTAATGCATCAGATAGTACTCTCCCTCCGGAGAGTCCCCCGTTGCCTCGATGTGCCAGCCATGACGCTGATAAAACGCGATAGCCCGTTCGTTTCTCACCAGACACTTTAACGCCCCCGTACTGGTAAACGTTTTTTGTACCTGTTCCAGCAGCAAACGGCCAACACCCAGGCTCTGATACTGCGGAGCAACGAACAGATTGTGCAGAAAGTTATCATTCGTCCAGACTGACGCAAAGCCCACACGATGGCCGTTCTGTACGGCAACCCAAATCACTTCGTCTCGGGTTGCCTCGTCAAAATCTTCGAGTTGCCATTCTGCACCGTTCAGCCACGGCCACGCCTCGCGGCGGGCATGCAGGTAAAGGGTGCGCAGGAAAGGACGATCGCTCTCCTGCCACGGCCGAATATGGACGGTATCAGCGATGATAGAAGATATCTCCGTTATAGGCTTTATAGATCTTACCGTCGGCATCGCCGATCAGGACATAGTTCTCGCCCATATAGGTCCAGTGCGTACCCGCATCCGGCGCCGGGAGGTTACGCAGTTGATACTGTTTGATGGTGTATTCAGGGGTTTGATACAGCGCCGGAGCCGTGTCGCCAATTTTGAACTTCGTGAAATCAGCAATGAACTCTTGTTCTTCATAAGCTTTGATGCCGCCAGATGCTGACGCCGTTTGCGGGGCTGCCGAAGCCGCGCTCGCAAGAGACATTACTACACCCAGAAGCAGCCATGTACGCTTAGCCATTTTTTCTCCAGTTATACCGTTACTGATACGCTCAGCCTGCTGTGTTGACGATATGGCAGACAGCCTATTTTAAGTATCCCAGCAGAGCCTGTTAGAAAAAAAATGTAACAAAAGTGGACGGTTTTGTGTAGATCAAACGGTTAATACTATTTTGTTTATGAATATTATTTCCTAGGACTTATTCAGAACGGAAATGTTTTTTTTAATTAATTCTGAAAATATAAGTTTACTCTAAATTTGTGACCTGAAATGCATGCATTTCATTTGAAGACGATTTAAACTTCTAAAAGCGGAGCGGTTTAATTCTCAATTCTACGTGGTTCCGGTCCTTCAGTTCATTCTACACATCATTCAGTGATGTGTAATTTTACGTAATTGCTTGAAAAACAGCATGTTGAAAAAGTAGGCGATTCTTCCGGAATGGCCTGTTATGCGTTTTTTGCGCTCATGAATGAAATATTAATTCTAATGAAAAACACAACCACATTATCTGTAATATTCTTAGCGATAAGTCAGTTGACGGGCTGCGTATTTTCTCCCGGGCAAACATTAAGCTCAGCGGGAAAAAACGTCATTACGTCGGGTGATGAAAATAATAATTTAGATAAGCGCGTGGATCTCTATCCTGTTACCCCTTCATTGATTGAGAAATTGCGCCCTGCCGTCACCAAATCTCAGTCTAATCCTAAGCTCGATGAGCAGGTCAGAAACTGGGAGTACCGCATTGGAACCGGTGATATTTTGACCGTAACCGTCTGGGATCACCCTGAACTGACAACACCGGCCGGACAGTATCGCAGTGCCAGTGACACCGGCAACTGGGTCAACGCCGACGGTACGCTCTTCTATCCCTATGTCGGCAAACTCCCGGTGGCAGGAAAAACGGTCTCTGAAGTCAGGGAAGAGATCGCCAAACGGCTGGATAGCGTGATCGAAAGCCCGCAGGTGGACGTCAGCGTGGCTGCCTTCCGCTCGCAAAAGGCCTATGTCACTGGCGAAGTCGTCAAATCTGGCCAGCAAGCAATCACCAATATTCCCCTGACGGTCATGGATGCCGTCAACGCGGCAGGCGGGCTTTCTGCCGATGCGGACTGGCGCAATGTGGTTCTCACTCACGAGGGGAAAGATTCGCGCCTCTCTCTGTATGCGCTGATGCAGCACGGCGACCTGACGCAAAATAAGCTGCTCTATCCGGGCGATATCCTTTTTGTGCCTCGTAATGACGCCCTGAAAGTCTTCGTGATGGGGGAGGTGATCAAGCAGAGCACGCTCAAGATGGACAGGAGCGGAATGACCCTTGCTGAAGCGCTGAGCAATGCGGGCGGCCTGAATCAGGATATGGCCGATGCGACGGGCATTTTTGTTATTCGCTCCATTGCTAAAGGCAACGACGCGGGAAAAATTGCCAACATTTATCAGCTTAACGCGCAGGATGCCTCCGCGATGGTGTTGGGCACCGAATTCCAGCTTGAGCCGTACGACATTGTCTACGTTACCACGGCACCGCTGTCACGCTGGAATCGCGTCATTACGCAGCTCGTGCCGACCATCAGTGGCGTTCATGACCTGACCGAAACGGTCCGTTACATCAGATCGTGGCCGCAATAATGTTTGATTCCATCTTAGTGGTCTGCACCGGCAATATTTGTCGCTCGCCGATTGGCGAGCGGCTGTTGCGCCAGCTGCTACCGGGAAAACGGATAACCTCGGCAGGTATCTATGGGCTGGAGGGCAGCCCGGCGGATGTCAGCGCTCAGGACGTGGCCAGGCGGCATGGGATCTCACTTGAGGGACATCGCGCGCGCAAACTGACCCCGCAGATCATGCGGGAATCGGATCTGATTCTGGTGATGGAACCTGCCCATCTTCGCTTTATCTCTGACATGGCCCCGGAAATTCGCGGCAAATCGCTGCTTTTTGGGCAGTGGCTGGGGCCGCAGGACATCCCCGATCCCTATTGTAAAAGTCGTGAAGCGTTCGATTATGTTTTCGGTCTGCTGGGCAAAGCCAGTCAGGAATGGGCTCATCGTTTGAGTCAACAAGGAATGAAGCGTTAATGTCGTCTTACACAACAGACAGTTACGGTGCGGCAGCACCGGAGAATCATGAAATCGATCTCATTAGCCTGCTCGGCGAGGTGATCGATCACCGTGCAGTCATTTTATCGATAACTTTCCTGTTCACCCTGCTGGCGGGGCTGTATGCCTTTCTGGCTACACCCGTTTATCGCGCTGATGCCTTAATCCAGGTAGAAGGAAAGCAGGATAACAGCCTGCTCAAAAATTTAAGGCAGTTTGGGAGTGAGATGTCTCCCGATGTCGAACCTGAAATTCTTCTGCTTAAATCGCGGATGATCCTGGGCGCAACCGTCGATGAATTAGGCCTAACGCAGCACGTGACGCAGCGTACGTTCCCGGTAGTGGGACGTCTGTGGGCACGATTGCAGGGCCGTAAACCGGCGACGGTTGCCCTTGGCTGGCTGCAACTTCCCCCTGTCGAAGGCAAACCTCGCACCCTTGTGCTCACTGTGCTGGAAAAAGGGGCATACCAGCTGGAGGGGGATAACTTTTATGCCGAGGGCAGGGAAGGGAAACCACTGGAAAAAGCCGGCGTTTCACTGTTAGTGGTGAAAATGAATGCGCCAACGGGCACGCAATTCACGGTGCAAAACAGCACCCGTCTGGAAGCTATCAATACGCTCAGCACCCAATTTAGCGTCGTTGAATCGGCAAAGCAGAGTGGGGTGCTGACGCTCACGCTGACCGGCAACGATCCTGAGCGCATTGCGCATGTGCTTGACCGGATTGCCAACAACTATCTGCAGCAAAACATTGCGCGCCAGGAAGCACAGGATGCCCGCAGTCTTGCATTTTTGCAGAAGCAATTGCCTAAAATCAGAAGCGAACTGGATCTGGCTGAAGAGCGGCTGAATCAGTATCGCAAACAGCGTGATTCGGTGGATCTCTCCCTGGAAGCGAAATCGGTTCTCGAGCAGATTGTGAATATCGAAAACCAGCTCAACGAGCTGACGTTTCGTGAGGCGGAGATTTCTCAGCTGTTCAAGAAAGAGCACCCGAACTACCGCGCCTTGCGTGAAAAGCGTCAGACGCTTGAGCAGGAGAAGGTCCGCCTTAATCAGCGTGTCGCCGCCATGCCATCAACTCAGCAGGACATTTTGCGCCTTAGCCGGGATGTGGAGTCAGGCCGCACCATCTATTTGCAGCTCCTCACCCGTCAGCAGGAGCTGAACATTTCGCGCTCCAGCGCCATTGGTAACGTGCGAATTATCGACAGCGCGGTGACGCAACCCGATCCCATCAAACCGCGAAAGCTGGTGATCATCGTCTTAGGCATCCTGTTGGGGCTGATATGCTCAATGGGGCTGGTCCTGGTCCGCATGGCGCTCAGACGCGGCATCAACACCTCCGAGCAACTGGAAGGGCTTGGCGTACAGGTGATGGCCACCTTGCCCCGTTCCCTGTGGCTGTGGAAAAAAACCAACCTGCGTAAAAAACGCGCATTTGGCTCACGCTGGAGACACAAGATTGTCGATGTCCCTTTCCTGCCGGTTGATCGGCCTGCGGATGTTTTTGTCGAGGCCGTGCGGGGGCTTCGCACCAGCCTGCATTTCACCTTGCAGGATGCCGCTAACCGGATCGTGATGATTTCAGGCCCAACGCAGGACTGCGGTAAAACCCTTGTCAGCACCTCGCTGGCCGCGATTGAGGCGCAGGCCGGGCTCAGGGTGTTATTCATTGATGCAGATATGCGCGAAGGCTATGTACACAACATCTTCGATCTGAAAAACCATACCGGGCTTTCCGACGTGCTTGACGGAAAATGTCATTTCCAGGCGGCGATTCAGCGCTATGAGAAAGGCAACATTGATGTACTGACCTGCGGGCCGGTTCCGTTACGCCCCTCTGAACTGCTGATGAGCGAACGCTTCAGGGCGTTAATGACCTGGGCAGACGAGCATTATGACCTTGTGATCCTCGATACCCCGCCGGTGCTGGCCGTAACGGACGCCTCAGTGGCTGCCCCGGTGGCCGCCACCTCACTGCTGGTGGCCCGCTATGGTAAAACCAGCCTCAAAGAGATGGAGAACAGCATTAAGCGTTTGCAGCAAACGGGGGCGCATATCAACGGCACCGTGCTGAACGATGTGGTGAAATCAGCAGCGCTGTATTACCGTGCAGGCTATGGCCATTACGAGTATGGCCAACGCCCGACACGGCAACCGCGCAAGGATTAGTGCTTCACCAGCGTGGCAAAGTAATACACCAGCGGAATGGCGAGGATCCAAAGACCAACGGGGATTTCTCGCCATTTTCCTGCAATCGCTTTAATGACGATGTAAAACAGCAGCCCTCCCGCAATCCCTGTCCCGAAGCTGTTGGCAATCAGCGTAATCATTACCATCATCAGCACCGGCAGCCCGTCGGTGAAGTTTGCCAGATCCACCTTACGCAGGCCGCTGAACATATTCAGGCCGATCAGGATCAGGGCAGGGGCGGTGGCTTCTTTTGGGATCATGAGCGCAACGGGCGTAAACAGCAGCATCAGCAGGAACATAACCGCAGCGGCCAGCGCCGTCATGCCGGTTTTACCCCCTGCTTCTGCGGCCGCGGAGGATTCGATCAGCGCCGTGGCGGCAGGAATACCCACCCAGGGGCCAATCGCGGCGGCAATCGAGTCCACCATAAACGGGCGATTGATGTTTGCCATATTGCCCTCTTCATCCAGCAACCCGGCTTCACCTCCCACCGCCAGCGTGGTGCCCATGGTGGAGAAAAACTCCGATGCGAAAAAGACAAACAGGAACGGCAGGAAGGCAATATTCAGCGCGCCCAGCATGTCGATATGGCCCAGCACCGGCGTCAGTGAGTGAGGCATATCAATAAAGCTGGCAGGAAGGTGAGTCACCCCCATCGGAATGCCCACGAGGGTGGCAAACAAAATGGCCCACAAAATGGCGCCCGGAATGCGACGCGCCTGCAGGGCAATGGCGAGGAACAGGCCGCTGAGCGCCACCAGCGCGCCTGGGGAGAGAAAATCACCCAGCATCAGCGCGTTCGTTTTTGCGTTAGCCAGCACCAGCCCGGCATTGCGAAAGCCCAGTACGGCGACAAAAAGACCGATAGAGGCCGTCAGTCCCAGTTTGATAGACTGCGGTACGGAGCGGGTCACAACCTCTCGCAGGCCAAAACGGGTGAGCAGGAAGAACAAAATTCCCGACCAGCAGGCAATGCCCAGACCAATTTGCCAGCCGATGCCTTCACTGCCCGCCAGCGTTACCCCAACCAGCACCGAGCCACCAATGCCGGGCCCGACAATAAACGGCAGGTTGGCGTAAAACGCCATCAGCAGCGTACCGGCCACAAACACCAAAATGGTGCCGGTGGTCGCCGCGCCTTTATCCATCCCGCCCACGGCCAGCAGCCCCGGGATGACCACCAGCAAATAGGCGGCGGCGAGAAAACCGGTGAGACCGGCCAGACACTCTGTGCGCACGGTACTGCCGCGCGTATGCAGTGAAAAACGACGTTCAAGCCAGTTCCCTGGTGCTGGCGAATTAACGGTATTGTCGGCCATTATCCGGCTCTCCTTCGGTATTATTGTGTGGTGTCCGGGGTTTCCCGGTAAGAAATCAGCGGATCGACAATCTGGCGCGTGCTGCCATCGGTCAGTCCAAGATCGGTTAAATGCGGCCCGGCGTTGCAGGCAAGGCACGTCCCTTCAATGGCTTTAAATACTCTGTATGGCGGCTCCCAGTCGGCAATCTGGCTGCTGCGTTCACGCAGTTCACGAAACTGGCGCGCCAGTTCCGCAGGGGCGAGTTCTGACAACATCCCCGCAATGGGCATCGCCACATGGGCGATCACATCCCCGTTCTGCACCAGCGCCATCCCGCCACCGCTTTGGATCAGCGTGTTGGCGGCCAGTGCCATGTCATCAGGATTGCGTCCCAGTACCACCAGGTTGTGTGAATCGTGGGAGTAGCTGGTGGCAATGGCCCCCCGCAGCTCTCCCCAGCCTTCCAGCAGGGCGATTTGCGGTTTTGCCGCATGGCGCGCGTGGCGGTGCTGAACCCAAATCAGGCTAAAACCAGCCGGTATCTCAACGCGTCCGTCACGTACCCGGGCGTCGGTTTCTCCCCAGCGGGTAAAACGTGCGCCGCTGATATGACGCAGGCGCGCCACACCGTGGTTTGCGTTGTCGATGCGCATGTAGAAATCTCTGGCGGTCAGCGACGACAGGCGCACGGTATCCCGGGGCAGCGTCAGGGGCGTATCAACAATCGGCTCGATCATCGCTCCGTCACGGGCAATGCATTTTCCGGCGACGTACACCCGGCGAGCCGTCAGCTTATCCAGTGAATCGAACACCACCAGATCCGCACGACGACCCGCGGCAATCAGCCCGAGATCGTTACGCTGCAGGCGCAGGGAAGCATTCAGGGTGGCAAACCGCAGCGCGTCCGTCGCCGGAAGGCCATGTTCAATCAGCAGGTTGAGCAGGGCGATGATGCCGCCTTTTTCCATCAGGATGTCCGGTGGGACATCATCAGTGCAGACCGTGATTTGTGACGACAGATGCGGCAGCGTTTTCAGCGCGCTGACGATATCAGGCAGCAGATAAGGATGCGAGCCGCGGATCTCCAGCGTCAGCCCGGCGCGTAATTTTTCCAGCGCATCGTCGGCGGAGGTGAGTTCATGATCGGAGGTAACGCCCGCCGCCAGATACGCCTGTAAATCCGCGCCGCTCAGACCACGCGCGTGACCTTCAATCAGCTTCCCACTTTCCAGCCCGGCCTGCAGGATCTCCAGCATACGCTGACTGCCATTCAGCACCCCGTGCATGTCCATCACTTCCGCCAGGCCGCGCACTTCGGGCCAGCCAAGCAGGGTATTCATCTCTTCGCCCGCAAAGTCTGCGCCGGACATCTCCAGCCCCGGTGTGGAAGGGACGCTCGATGGCGCCGCGACCATTACCTGCAGTGGCAGGTTGCGGCTCGCCTCAATGGCAAAGCGGACGCCCTCAATGCCCAGCACGTTCGCCAGCTCGTGCGGATCCCAGAAGACCGCGGTGGTGCCCTGCGCCAGTACGATCTCTGCGTAGCGGGCGGGCAGCAGGTGCGAGCTTTCAAGGTGAACATGCGTGTCCATTAGCCCCGGAGAGAGAAACTGGTTGTTCAGGTCATGCGTCTCAAGCGCATCGTTGCGGCTGCCGCGCGGATGGACGCTGGCGATAAGCGAGCCGACGATACCCACATCCGCGTCGCGGATCTCACCGGTTGCCATATCAACAACTCGGGTATGCGTAAGCAACAGGTCAAACGGCGTTTCGCCTCGTGCAGCCTTCACGGCGCGGCGTCGGGTTTCGGCAGTCATGCAATTAACAGTTCCAGCATTGAAATATTGACGTTACTCTATGCACCCGGCAAACGTTTGCCCAGCTGATAAAATTTATCGCCCGATAACCCCGGGTTATTCTGTGACGCGTGTAATGGATAATGATGACGGAACCCTGGCAGCGCTTGCCTGCGCTCTCCCTTCGGCAGCTACAGTATTTTGTCACTCTGGCGCAGCTGCGTCATTTTACGGATACCGCCAGTAAACTGGCCATCAGCCAGCCGGCACTCAGCAGCGCCCTGCGGCAAATCGAAACCGTGCTCGGCGGTAAACTGGTTAACCGTACCGCGTCGGCGGTCACGCTGACCGAGCTGGGGCACGCCATTCTGCCACACGCCCAGCGGGTGCTCAGCGTGGCGCAGCTGGCGTTTGATGATATGCAGCAGATTGTGCAGGCCGGCGGCGACGGTACGGTGCGGATCGGTCTGGTGCCTTCAGTCAGTTCGCTACTGTTTCCGCTGCTGCCGCAGACGCTGGCGCAGGCTTTTCCGCGCCTGCGGGTGGAGTTTCACGACCAGACCAACGATGCGCTGGTGGCGCAACTGCTGAAAGGGCAGATTGATTTTGGCATCGGGGCGCTGGACAACTCGGTACCCGAACAGCTGGACGTGTTCCCGTTGCAGGAGGATCCGTTTGTGGCCGTGCTGCACTGCGACGATCCGCTCGCCGCGTCGGCACATGTTCCCTGGAAACAGCTGGTGGGCCGGGATATTGCCGTTTTCTCAAAAGGCAATATTCAGCGGCTGGTCAATGCGCTTGCCGAAAGCCACCGTCTGTCCCTGCAGACCCGTTATCAGGTGGACTATATCGAGACATTATACGGGCTGGTGCGCTCGAAGCTTGCCGTGGGGATATTGCCTCAGCTTTATACCACCCACCTGCAGGACCCGCAGCTTAAGGTGGTTCACCTTCAGCAACCGGCCCTGGCGCGCACGGTGGCGCTGATGCGTGCCCCGCAGGCGCTGCCTCCGCTCATTGAGTCCTGCTTTACCCTGATGGTTGATACCTTACGCACCAGGTAGGGCGACACTTCTTTACAGCGAAACGGCGCGCAGCTCGCTAAGATGACTTTCGTTAAATCACGAGGTCACAATGGAAAACCGCAAATTCAGCCAACTGCGCCGCTGGGCGCGGGAAGGGATCATACTCGTACTGCTGGCGCTGGCCGTGATGTGGGGTGTGGATCAGTACCGCAAGCCGACATTACCCGCCACGTTTAGCGCTACCCCAATGCAGGGCATTGATGGCTCAGTACATGACATTGCCGCACTCAGTCAGGATCGGCCGCTGCTGATTTACGTCTGGGCGACCTGGTGCAGTATCTGTCGCTATACCACGCCTGCGGTCAACAGGCTGGCGGAAGAGGGCGGGAACGTGGTGAGTATTGCCATGCGCTCTGGTGATGACGCTAAGCTTGCGCGCTGGGTCGAAAAGAAGCAGCTGAAAATGCCGGTGATTAATGACGAAAACGGTGCGCTGTCACAGCAATGGCAGGTTAGCGTAACGCCGACGCTGGTGCTGGTCTCTAAAGGCAATGTCGTCAGTACAACAACGGGCTGGACAAGCTACTGGGGATTAAAAGTCAGGATGTGGTGGGCAGGGTTATAAAAATAGCCCCTCTCCCGGTGGAAGAGGGGCTGTGTATTACTTCGCCAGAACTTCCTGCGCAGTACGCTCAACCAGAGACAGCAGGGTTTTGATATCCTCCAGCGTCACGGTTGGGTTCAGCAGCGTCAGCTTCAGACAGGTCACGCCGTTATGCTCGGTCACGCCGACGTTTGCACGGCCGGACTCCAGCAGCGCATCACCAATTTTCTGGTTCAGCAGGGCGATACCTGCATCATCTGCCTGCACCTCGCCACGGAAGCGGAACAGCACGCTTGCCAGCTGTGGCTGCATAACCAGTTCCAGTGCGGGCTGCTCTTTCACATAAGCTGCAACCTGCTGTGCCAGCGTCACGCCGTGATCGATGATCGCTGCGTATTGCTCCTGACCCAGCGCTTCCAGGCTCATCCACAGCTTCAGCGCGTCGAAACGGCGTGTGGTCTGCAGCGATTTGGAAACCAGGTTCGGCACGCCGGCTTCTTCGTCGAACTCAGAGTTCAGGTAAGCCGCCTGATAGCGCATCAGCTCATAGTGGCGCGCTTCCTTCAGCAGGAATGCGCCGCAGCTGATGGTCTGGAAGAACTGTTTGTGGAAGTCCAGAGTAACGGAATCCACCAGTTCAATGCCGTCCAGGTAGTGACGATACTGCTCAGACATCAGCAGTGCGCCGCCCCAGGCCGCATCAACGTGTACCCAGATGTTCTGTTTCGCCGCCAGTTCAGCAATGGCACGCAGCGGGTCAATAGCACCGGCATCGGTGGTCCCGGCTGTCGCGACAATCGCCAGGATCTGTTCGCCGTTGGCGTTGCACTGCTCGATTTTCGCCGCCAGATCGGTCAGATCCATGCGAGAGAATTCGTCAGTTTTCACCTGCACGACGGACTGATAACCCAGACCCATGAGCGCCATGTTTTTCTGCACGGAGAAGTGCGCGTTTTCGGAGCACAGTACGCGGATCTTACGCAGATCGCCCGTCAGACCATCCTGCTGGACAGAGTGGCCCTGACGTGCGAAGAACGCATCACGTGCCAGCATCAGACCCATCAGGTTGCTCTGGGTGCCGCCGCTGGTGAAGACACCCGCGTCGCCAGCCTGATAACCCACGCGGGTACGCAGCCATTCGATCAGTTTGATCTCAATAATGGTTGCGGACGGGCTTTGATCCCAGGAGTCCATGCTCTGGTTAGTGGCGTTAATCAGCACTTCCGCCGCCTGGCTAACGACCAGGCTTGGGCAGTGCAGGTGCGCCACACACTGCGGGTGATGAACGGACAAACTGTCTTTCAGGAAGAACTCCACGGCGCGTTCAATCGCCGCTTCGTTGCCCAGCCCTTTCGGGTTGAAATCCAGCTTAATGCGGTCGCGCAGTTCCGCGACCGTTTTGCCCTGATACATCTCAGGCTGTTTCAGCCACTGCATCACAGCCTGAGTGCTTTGTTCAATCGCCTGCTGGTAAGCTTCAATGCTCTGCGCAGAGGAGAACAAAATTGGGTTTGAATCAGACATCGTAATCAACAACTCCGGTTACGCCGGGCGAACGCCCGCAGCAAGCAGTGCCTGCTCGAATTTATCCAGGAAGACTTTCAGCTCATCATCGCTGATCAGCAGAGAAGGCAGCAGACGCAGAACGATACCGTTACGACCACCGCGCTCCAGAATCAGGCCGGCTTCGAAGCACTTCTTCTGAATCAGTGCAGACAGCTCGCCATCACCCGGGAAGCAACCCATGTGGTCAGCGGCTTCGTGTGGTTTAACGATCTCAATACCGATCATCATGCCCAGACCGCGAACGTGGCCGATAACCGGATAGCGTTTCGCCATCTCGTTCAGCTGGCCTTTCAGCCATTCGCCCTGTGCAGCCACTTTGCCAGCGATGTTCTGGTCTTTCAGGATCTTCAGCGTCGTCAGACCGGTTGCCATCGCCAGCTGGTTGCCGCGGAAGGTGCCGGTGTGGTGACCTGGTGCCCATGCATCGAACTGCTTTTTGATACCCAGCACAGCCAGTGGCAGACCGCCACCAACGGCTTTAGACATCACGATGATGTCTGGCTCAATGCCCGCGTGTTCGAACGCGAAGAATTTACCGGTACGGGCAAAGCCTGCCTGAACTTCGTCCAGGATCAGCAGAATGCCGTGTTCCTGAGTCACTTTACGGATGCGCTGCAGCCACTCAACCGGAGCCGGGTTCACGCCGCCTTCACCCTGAACGGCTTCCAGGATTACCGCAGCAGGTTTACGCACGCCGCTTTCAACGTCGTTGATCAGGTTTTCGAAGTAGTAGGTCAGCGCTTTCACGCCTGCTTCACCGCCGATACCCAGTGGGCAACGGTACTGGTGTGGGTAAGGCATGAACTGCACTTCTGGCATCATACCGTCTACCGCTTCTTTCGGAGACAGGTTACCGGTCACGGACAGTGCACCGTGAGTCATACCGTGGTAACCACCCGAGAAGCTGATGATACCGCTACGGCCGGTGACTTTTTTCGCCAGCTTCAGCGCCGCTTCCACGGCGTCAGCACCGGATGGACCGGTGAACTGCAGGCAGTACTCTTTGCCCTGACCAGGCAGCAGAGAGAGCAGGTATTCGGAAAACGCGTCTTTCAGAGGCGTAGTCAGATCCAGAGTATGTAACGGCAAGCCGCTGGTAATGACATTTTGGATGCTTTTCAGCACATCAGGGTGGTTATGGCCAAGCGCGAGGGTGCCTGCGCCTGCTAAACAGTCAAGGTATTCTTTATTATCTGCATCGGTGATCCACACGCCTTCTGCTTTAGTGATGGCTAAAGGCAGTTTGCGCGGATAACTCCTGACGTTAGATTCAAACTCGGCCTGACGGGCCAGATAGGTTTCGTTGCTTTTGTGGGCATCTACGGTGTCAATACGGACTTTATCCGTCATCATATCACTCCTACAACCGCCGCTTCGTTATGAGCCACGATTGAATAAAAAGTTAAAAAACAGATGGGGCCTGAAAAAAACGCCGCCAATATAGAGCCTTTTGCCACGGGGCTCAATGGTTAATTTGTTTACTGTTTTGTGACATGGGGCACAGGGGACGGAACATCCCCGTTTTGAGAAAGAAAATTATGCGTTATGGCAAATAAAAACAGCCGGTTACGTGCTAACTGCCCGGAGGGTAAAATCATAAAAAAGAGTGTGACAAATCGTGCCATTTTTCCCTGAAAGGGAGGTTGACCGCCTCCTTAGCCTGCTTATTACTGCGACAGGGCTAAAAAGCGGTGGTCATCATAGATGCGTAATGGAATTCCGCATTAAAAATGGACTTTCAACGCGCGTGGTTTCCCGATGGGTTTCACCGTGAATAATATGCAGAGCACTGAGGCGACCAATTTCATAATGCGGCAATTGAACCGTTGAAAGAGGCGGAAGAAAGAGTTCTCCAATGCCCACCATATTGTCATAGCCGATAACTGCGATATCTTCAGGGATGCGAATCCCTTGCGCCAGCAGGGTCTGGTAAACCATCAATGCGATACGATCGTTGCCGCAGATAACCGAGTCGAACTGGGGAAGGCCATTCTGAATGCGCGCCTGCAGAACTGACGGAATGTCGCGATAGTGCTCGTCCCCAAACGCCATATAACTATGATCCAGACGGTCCGGGTCGAGCCCCGCTTCACGGCATGCACGTTCCAGCCCGTGACGGCGTCGGGTTGTGGCCAGATGATCTGCGGGTAAATGCAGGCACAGGGGCTGTCGATAGCCTGCGGCGAGTAACGCCTGTACGGCGGCGTACTGCCCCTGTTCATCATCAGGAATATAGCTGGCGACCTCTTCATCGATACTTTCGCAGTTGGCCAGCACGCAGGGAAGGGTAAGGAGCTTGGCCGGGAGAGGAACCTGACGTAATCCCATGGTGGTGTAAATAATGCCGTCCGGGCGGTGAGAGAGCAGCAGATCGACGATTGCCTCCGGGTTGTCATCGGTAAACATATTCATGACGAAACTGTTCCAGCCGTGCATCCGGGCCGTCTCTTCAATGGACAGCGTAATCTCCACCGAGAAAGGTGTCGTCACCGTATCGAGTGCCAGCACGCCTATGGTTTTTGGCGAGGCATGCGCGCCGCGTACTTTCTTGGCGGAAAGATCGGGTACGTAGCTGGTCTGCTCAATAGCCTGCTGTACGCGTGCCAACGTTTCCGGTTTAAGGCGCTCCGGGTTGTTAAGCGCGCGTGAGACGGTCATCAGCGATACGTTAGCCAGCTTTGCGACGTCCTTCAGGGAAGCCATTTTCTTACTCCGTTAATGTCACGTGTTAAAGAGTATACAACTAAGTTACTGATGTAAAAGGAAAGGGGGTATGTGAGTGGAGCCAGACAGGCTTCATTGATGAATAATTGATCGCGATCTCACTTCTGTAATGTTAACGTTAACTTTCGTGATTAACATCATGAATCTGCTCCAAACCGCATGAGTAACGCTCAATGTTAACGTTACCATTTTGTCATTACTCCAACATGAGAATGCCATGATGAAAACGCATCACTCTCACAGCTATCCCTTATTGAGCGCATTACTGTTTTTCTTTTTTGTCACCTGGTCTTCTTCCGGCTCTTTGCTTTCCATCTGGCTCCACCAGGAGGTGGGCTTAAAAGCGGGCGATACCGGCATTATCTATGCCGTGCTTTCTGTCTCCGCGCTTTTCGCTCAAATCTGCTATGGATTCATTCAGGACAAACTTGGTCTGCGCAAGAACCTGCTCTGGTTTCTGACCAGCCTGCTCATTCTTTCTGGTCCGGCCTTTTTGCTGTTTGGTTATCTGCTGCAGATTAACGTTTTACTCGGCAGTATTTTCGGCGGGATCTATATCGGCCTGACGTTTAACGGTGGGATAGGGGTACTGGAGTCCTATACCGAGCGTGTCGCCCGCCAGAGCCAGTTTGAGTTCGGCAAGGCGAGGATGTGGGGATCGCTTGGCTGGGCGGTGGCAACCTTTTTCGCGGGACTTCTGTTTAACATTAATCCGAAGCTGAACTTCGCTGTCGCAAGCTCTGCAGGACTGCTGTTTTTTGTTTTGCTGGCGCGTCTCAGGGTCTCTTCCGCCCCGCACGCCATGCAGGAAGCGGTGTCAGGCGGTAAAGTCACGCTGGAAGATGCATTGCGTCTGCTGACGCTGCCGCGGTTCTGGGCGCTGGTATTTTTTGTTATCGGCACCTGTATTTATGGCGTTTACGACCAGCAGTTCCCGGTCTATTTCTCCTCCCAGTTCCCGACGTTACAGGAAGGAAATGCCATGTATGGCTATCTCAACTCCTTCCAGGTTTTCCTTGAGGCGGCGGGCATGTTCTGCGCCCCATGGCTGGTGAATCGCCTTGGCGCAAAGAATGGCCTGATTTTTGCGGGAATGGTGATGGCGATGCGTATGGTGGCTTCGGGGCTGGTTGAGGGACCGGTACTGATCTCCATTACCAAGCTATTACACGCGGTCGAACTGCCCGTTTTGCTGGTCTCAATTTTTAAATACAACAGCTTACATTTCGATAAACGGCTCTCTTCCACCCTCTATCTGGTGGGCTTTGCCTGTACCAGCTCGGTGATCGCCTCGGTCCTCTCGCCGCTGGCGGGTTACAGCTATGAGAAATACGGCTTCGCCCAGTCCTATCTCATTATGGGGCTGTTAGTTTTCAGCACCACGTTTATCTCCATCTTCCTGTTGCGCTCGGGTAAATCCTCTTCTGACCCGCTCATGCCGCAACCTTCCACCATCTGATCGAAAGAGTAGAGAAATGACGTATTCAATTACTAAAGCAGAGCAGGAACTTCAGTCCAGACGCGAAGGGCTCAACCTGCGCTGGTATCCGCGTTACCACCTCGCTGCGCGCGCTGGCTGGATGAACGACCCAAATGGCCTGGTCTGGTTTGACGGCTGGTATCACGCTTTTTACCAGCATCATCCGTACTCCACCCAGTGGGGGCCTATGCACTGGGGCCATGCGCGTAGCAAGGATTTAGTTCACTGGGAGCATCTCCCCGTTGCGCTGGCGCCAGAAGGGCCTGAAGACAAGGATGGCTGTTTTTCCGGATCGGCGGTGGTGGATGGCGATACGCTGGCGCTGATTTACACCGGACATAAATTCCACGGCGATCCTGATGACGAGGCGAATCTCTACCAGGTGCAATGTCTGGCGACCAGCCGTGACGGCATTCATTTTGTCCGGCAGGGAATGATCGTTGATACCCCGCCAGGCCTGCATCACTTCCGCGACCCGAAAGTGTGGCGTGAAGGGGAGAGCTGGTACATGGTTGTCGGTGCGCGGGACGGTGAGACGGGCCAGGTGCGCGTTTATCGTTCTGCCGATCTGCGCCAGTGGCAGGATATGGGCGTGCTGGCGGTGGCTGAAAAAGAGATGGGCTACATGTGGGAATGCCCGGACTTTTTCACGCTCAATGGCAAACGCGTGCTGATGTTTTCGCCTCAGGGGATGGCCGCTGAAGGATTCAAAAATCGTAATCTTTTCCAGAGCGGCTATCTGTTGGGCGAGTGGCAGCCCGGGCAGCCTTTTGTGCGGGAAGGTGAGTTTATGGAGATGGATCGCGGGCATGATTTCTATGCGCCACAAAGTTTCCTCACGCCTGATGGTCGCCGCATCGTTATCGGCTGGCTGGACATGTGGGAATCCTCCCAGCCGGAACAGGAGGACGGCTGGGCAGGCATGTTCTCTTTACCGCGCGAACTGACGCTTAGTGCGGATAACCGTCTGCAAATGCGACCGGCCAGAGAGGTCGAAGGTCTCCGGCGAGCGTGGTTCCCCTGGCCGGTCAGCACGTTGACTCATCAGCAGATGGCTCTGGTGGAACGCTGCGACGCGATGGAGGTTATTCTGCAGTGGGATTGTGCCAATAGCAGTGCCGAGCAGTACGGCATTAGTCTGGGAGAGGGGCTGCGCGTCTACGTGGATGCTCAAATGCAGCGTCTGGTTCTTGAGCGAAACTATCCGCAGTATGGCCTGTGCGGGACACGAAGCGTCGCGCTGAACCTGGATAATACGCTTAATCTGCGTCTGTTCTTCGACAGTTCTTCCGTGGAAGTTTTTGTCAATGAGGGCGACGCGTGTTTAAGCAGCCGAATTTATCCTGAGGCAGGGCGAAGGGAAATAAATTTATTCGCCTGGGGTGGCTCAGCGTTATTATTCGAAGCCGGAGCATGGCAGCTGGAGTGACGACTTCCCGTTCATTCGCATGGTGAGTTTGCAATAAAGGGGCAGCCACCCCTTTATTGTTGCCGGTTTAGATCATCATTTTGACAGCTGGCTGTTCACAACAATTCCCTTTTCAACCACCAGCGTTAAGGTATATCCCTGTTTATGCCATTTACCGTTGTTTGGTTTCCATCCTTGCCCCAGCAGGAATGCCGCACCGTCATCGATGGTACCGTTCATTACCGCTTCGGCCTCGCGGGAGAGCTGTTTTAAATCACGCGATTGACTTTTATCTGAATTTGCAGTGCATTCGCCGTTAGCTTCCTCAACCTGCGTACATCCTGAATGAGCAAGCTCTTTTCTGTGCTTATGTGTCATTTGTGCATGTTGCACCGCATGAGCCGCATTCGCAAAAGCCGCATTCATCGACGCGTTGCTGATCGCTGCCTGGCGTTGTGATTCTGCGAGATAACAGGTGTCTTTAGAAATGCCTTCATTAAGACACTCCTGCATCCTTGACGCCTTTGTTGCACATCCGCCGAGAAAATACGCTATGCCGAGTATGACTACAGTAAATATCGTTTTTTTCATTGCGCTAACATCTCAATTTTAATATATGCTGTGATGATAATAATTATTATAAAAATAACTATCACCGCTAATGACCAGTAAATGATTTAAATTTTACACCCCAGTAGATCATTTAATTGCGCTCTTGCTTTGATATAAACAAAGCATGTCATTGCAAGAGCAGATATCTAAATTATTTCAGGAATTTAAACGCAACATGCGATTAATGGTTTTACTCTATGTGGTTGTTTTTAATTACCAGCCAAGCCCTATACCCGCCCCTACAGCATAATCGTTATTCGTTGTGGTGGTGACACCCGCTTTCACAATGGCATGTTCACCCGCATGGAAGGACGCGCCTACCGCAACGGCGCTTTCGTCATGAAAAGTCCCGGCACCCGCACTCACCATAAACGTTTGATCCCGCTCGACTTGCGGCATTGAAGCGATAGCAACGGCACCGGCGATTCCACTACGGGACTCTTTTTTATTATCGTCCACGTCGTCTTTAAGGCTTTTAAACTGTGCGTTAGAACTTTTTTGCTGCTGAATAAGCATTTGTCGGGCCGCGTTGAGCTCCTGTGCTTGCCCGGCTGTTTGCGTAGTCAGCGTATTGATCTGTTTAACGGCGGCTGTATCAGTGACATTACGGGTGATAATCGTCGTCACGCCGTCTTTGCCCGGACGGCCATCACGACCATTAATGACCTGGTTGTGTTGACCGTCTAAATGTGTTGCCTGCGCGGTTTTCAACGCCGTTGCAGAACCATCAACAGAGGTTTGTATTGGGTCAACCGCAATTTGTTTCACGGGAGTTTTCTGCGGCGGCAGAACAGGCGTGGGCGCCTGACCAGGCTCAATATGCTGCCCGTCCAGGTGAGGGGCTAATAATACTGGCTGTGGTGCAACCGGTGTTTGTTGCGTCGGCAGGGTAATAACAGGTGTGGCAGTAAATTGCTCATTCTTTGCGGAAATATATGCGTCCCCCCAACTGGATGTAACCGGCGAGGTAGAGGCAAGAACTGCTGTGCCAGGAACAGAAGTTAAAATAAAAACAGATACGGCGGTTTTAATACATTTCATTTCCAAACTCTCATCAATAAAATTATTTCGCTATCCTGGCGGGAGGATATAACGTCTTGTTATATTTAATTTAAAAAAGGAGGTTACGGTGATTTTTTCTAAATCACTTTTTTTGTAACGCGCAGCAACTATCCCGGATATTCACGTTTTATTTATTGATCTTCATCAATACTGGCACGCATGGCTAAAAAGGGGAGTTTGAGAGCGGATTGATCTACTCATTATAAAACAAGGAGTTAATTTTTATGGGGATTGACGGGCGTTCTTGGGTAAAACTAAGAATACATTAATCTTGCTTATCTTTTTTCGTCAAAAAATTACATTATTACGCCTGTTTAATTAATTTATTTAAAGCGTCTTTTGGTTTTTCTTTCTATTGATTTCGTTATTTGTTTTGAATGAAACTTTTATGATTGCCTCTGCAAAATATTTTCCACATGAAAAAATATCATGTTGTAACGGTTTAAAAACAACGAATTTATCGTGTTTAGGTAACAATGATTTAATTATCGCGAAACGTATAGCTAAAAAATACAGGAATGATCTCCCTACGATAAGCTGCGGCCACATGCTGCATGCGACTGGCCTTGTAGAAACCCCTTGCACCGTGGCCTTCGCTACGGTTACACTAAATTCAAGCAAATGTTTGTATCTAACTATTTGTTTTAAAAGTATTTTGACTCGGGGTGCCCTTCTTTGTGAAGGCTGAGAAATACCCGTATTACCTGATCTGGATAATGCCAGCGTAGGGAAGTCAGATGCCTTCCCGGTCATCGCTTCTTCACGCAAGGCAGGAGCGAACCTATGCAGCCTGACCTGCTCGATTTACACGTTTTACATCACTTCCGGACCCGTTCCCCGCTTACGCACTGTATGACCAATGATGTCGTGCAAACCTTTACGGCCAACGTTCTGCTGGCGCTTGGCGCTTCTCCGGCAATGGTGATTGAAGCCGAAGAGGCCGAGCAGTTTGCCGGGATGGCCGATGCGCTGCTGATTAACGTCGGTACTCTCACCACGCCCCGCGCCCAGTCGATGCGTCGTGCTATTGAGAGCGCGGTGGCGGCAGGCAAGCCCTGGACGCTTGACCCGGTTGCGGTGGGCGCTCTGGCGTTCCGTACCCGCTTTTGTCATCAAATCCTTGCCCTGAAACCAGCAGCCATTCGCGGCAATGCGTCGGAAATTCTCGCCCTTGCGGGGATGAGCGCAGGGGGACGCGGTGTAGATACCACCGACACCGCCGCCGCCGCGCTACCCGCCGCGCAGGTGCTGGCTCGCCAGACCAATGCCATTGTGGCAGTGACGGGGGAGGTGGATTACGTCACCGACGGTCAGCGCACCCGAACGGTTGCGGGCGGCGATCCGTTAATGACCCGCGTGGTGGGCACCGGGTGTGCGCTCTCGGCGGTGGTGGCGGCGAGTTGTTCCCTGCCGGGGGAGCGGCTGGATAATATTGCCGCTGCCTGCGGATGGATGAAGCGTGCCGGAACGATCGCCGTTGCGCAGTCTCACGGGCCGGGAAGCTTTGCCAGCGCGTTCCTTGATGCGCTGCACAACCTGGAGACACAAGCATGAAACGAATTAATGCTCTGACGATTGCCGGTACCGATCCAAGCGGCGGTGCCGGTATCCAGGCCGACCTGAAAACGTTCTCCGCTCTTGGCGCTTACGGCTGCTCGGTGATCACCGCCCTGGTGGCGCAAAACACGCGCGGCGTGCAGTCGGTCTACCGTGTCGAGCCTGATTTTGTCGGTGCACAGCTGGACTCGGTATTCAGCGATGTGCGCATCGACACCACCAAAATTGGGATGCTGGCAGAAACGGATATCGTCGAAGCGGTGGCTGAGCGGCTGCAACGTTATCAGGTGCAAAATGTGGTGCTGGATACGGTGATGCTGGCTAAAAGCGGTGACCCGCTGCTCTCTGCCTCTGCTGTTGAGACATTGCGCAAGAAACTGCTGCCGCAGGTGGCGCTGATTACGCCAAATCTGCCGGAAGCGGCCGCACTGTTAGACGCGCCACACGCGCAGAACGAACGTGAGATGAAAGAGCAGGGGAACGCCCTGCTGGCGATGGGGTGCGGCGCGGTGCTAATGAAAGGCGGCCATCTCGATGACGATGAAAGCCCGGACTGGCTCTTTACCCGCGACGGTGAACTGCGTTTCACGGCCCCGCGCGTGCATACCAAAAATACCCACGGTACGGGGTGCACGCTCTCTGCCGCGCTGGCGGCGCTGCGTCCACGGCACAACAGCTGGGACGATACGGTACGCGAGGCCAAAACATGGCTCTCGGCCGCGCTGGCAAAAGCCGATACTCTGGAAGTGGGTCACGGTATTGGGCCGGTTCATCATTTTCATGCATGGTGGTAAGCCAGTATACTGGCAGTAAACACCACGCCTGAGAAAACAGAGATGGAACAAGCGCATACCCGGTTAATCGCTCAACTGAATGAACGGATCGCCGCGCCCGACAACATGCCGCTGTATCTGAAATTTGCCGAAACGGTAAAAAACGCGGTACGCAGCGGAGTGCTGGAGCACGGGAATATTCTGCCCGGCGAGCGCGATCTGAGCCAGTTAACCGGGGTGTCGCGCATTACCGTGCGCAAAGCGATGCAGGCGCTGGAAGAAGAGGGCGTGGTAACGCGCGCCCGGGGTTACGGGACACAGATCAACAACATCTTTGAATATTCGCTTAAGGAAGCGCGCGGGTTTTCCCAGCAGGTGGTGCTGCGCGGTAAAAAACCTAACACGCTATGGGTGAATAAACGGGTGGTGAAGTGTCCGGAAGAGGTGGCCAGCCAGCTGTCGGTACCCCCTGACAGCGAGGTATTCTTGCTTAAGCGCATTCGTTACGTTGACGATGACGCGGTGTCGATTGAGGAGTCCTGGGTTCCGGTTGAGTTAATTCATGACCCGGACGCAATTGGCATCTCGCTGTACGACTACTTCCGTAGCCAGAATATCTTTCCGCAACGCACCCGCTCCCGGGTCAGCGCCCGGATGCCGGACAGCGAGTTTCAGGCGCATATCAGTATGGATGACAAAATACCGGTACTGGTGATCAAGCAGGTTGCGCTTGACCAGCAGCACCGGCCGATTGAGTACAGCATCAGCTACTGTCGCAGCGACCTATACGTCTTTGTGTGCGAGGAGTAAGGCCTCGCGCGTCGGCGCGCAATCCCCGCCGCGGTGGCTGACCACCCAGGCCGCCACGGCATTCCCCAGCGTCACGGCATCCGCCAGACGCCATCCTGCCGCCAGACCGGCAAGCGTACCGCCCGCATGGCTGTCGCCTGCGCCAATGGTATCGACGACGGTGGCGGGAAACGCAGGAACATAACCCGATGCGTCGCCTTCATACCAGGCTGCGCCATCTTTGTCGTGACGAATAATCAGCGCGGCGCCATAACGGTGCTGCCACTGCACGCCTAACGTATCAACGTCCATGCCAGCGCGCTCCGCGGCAATCTGCGCCTCCTGACGATTGAGCGACACGATAGGTTTCAGGGCCATGATCCGCGCCATCAGCGCGTCGGGAATATCAGCAATGCGGGGGCCAAAATCGATAAACGCGGTGACGTTTTCCAGCGACTCCAGCCAGCGTGTGAGCAGTTCGCCCGATGGCGATGCCAGCTGATAGCCGGACAGATACACCAGGCTACCCGGTGGGACGTTCAGCACATCCAGCCAGTGCGGCTGCCACTGGTTCTCCACGCCACTAAACGACATAAAGGTGCGTTCGCCATCAGGCTCTACCAGCGCCAGACACCAGCCGTTATCGCCCGCTTCGGCCTCCACGGCGCTGTGCAGATCCTGTCTTGCCATGGCGTTACGGATGATCTCCGCCCATACGCCGTGGCCGACGGGCAGGGCGTTTTGCGCCGCAATGCCGAGCCGCTTCAGGGCGATGGCAATATTCAGCGCACAGCCGCCGATATTCACCCCTTGTTGTTTCAGCTCGATATCGCATCCGCGCCAGGGCAGGGCGTACGCGTCGGCGATCACGTCGATGACCGCCGCGCCCAGCACCGTGACCGGGCGTGTGGCCTGTAATGTTTCAAGACGCTGGGCTAACGTACTCATACGCCCTCCCTTTGCTCCCGGTAGTGCAGCAGTTTTTCGCAATAGTAGTCAAAATCGAGCCGGTTTTCGGTATCGAGTTCATCCTTCAGCGCCGGGTCAATCGCCTGCACGCCGTGCAGTGCCCCGCAGATGGCCGTTGCCATCGCCCCGATGGTGTCTGTATCTCCGCCGAGGTTGGCGCACAAAATCGCGCAGCGGTTTGGGTCCGTGCCGGCCAGCTCCACCATCGCAATCGCGGCCGGAACGGACTCAATGGTGCTGGTGCCCGCACCAATAAGCTGATAAACCTGCTCGCTGGCGGAGTCGATGCCGTGGGCTTCCCGCACGGTCTTAAGCGCCAGTTCAATACGAGCCGCCAGCGAGGCGCTGAAGGTGGTGGTATTTGCCTCCTGTGCGTAGCGGGCAATGCCGGGCAGGGCATCGACGATGTTCTGCCAGCGCTCGCCGTCGATGGCGCGCGAAACCGCCCAGGCAATCACCACGGCCCCGGCGATGGCGAGGTCCGATTTATGCGTCGGGCTGGAGGCCAGCGCGACCTGCCCGACAAAATGTTCCAGCCGCGTCGCCGGTAGCAGGCAGCCCAGCGGGGAAGCCCGCATCGCCGCCCCGTTGGTCACGCCGTTGTTGTCCAGTTCGCTGACGGGTTTGCCGTCGCGGATGGCGTTAAGCGCGATTTTTGAGGTGGGACCCAGCACGTTTTTATTAAAGGCATCGAAATCCAGCGCCCAGTTCAGGATGTGTTTGCCGATGATATCCGCGTCAATCTCCCCGTCGCATTCGATAATCGCATCGGCCAGGCACAGCGCCATCGAAGTATCATCGGTAAACTCCGCGCGCTTAAAATAGCAGGCCGCGTTATTCTCTGCCGGGCCGGGTAAGAAGCGGTCGATCCAGCCGAAGTGCGCTTTTACGCGCTTTCTTGGCCACAGCTCGGAGGGCATACCCATCGCATCCCCTAACGCCTGCCCGTAAAGAGCACCGAGAATACGTTCTTGTTTCATTTAACTTCCCCTTGTGTCAGCGCAGCATCGCCATCAACCACCTCAATTGCGGTGATCTCTTTGTCCGATTCGCGGAAAAACAGCATAAACAGCACGGCGATCACGGCAATCATGATCGCACCGAATGTCCACATTCCGGCCCAGTTGAAGGTCAGCCCATTCACCGGCTCTTTGTAAGCGAACATTTTTTCCATCATCACGCCGCCCAGGCGGTAACCCAGCAGGCTACCAAAGCCCTGACAGCACAGCGTAATCAGGCCTTGCGCAGCCGTACGCATATGCGCCGGCGCTTTTTTATCCACGTAGATATACGCGGTTACATAGTAGAAGTCGTAGCTCACCCCGTGCAGCAGAATGCCGAGGAACAGCAACGCATAGGTGAAGTATTGTTCCGCGCCACCGTAAACAAAGAAACCGTAGCGGATGGCGGCCGTGAGCAGGCCCAGCAGTAAGACCTTCTTAATACCAAAGCGTTTAGTGAAGAACGGCAGCGCCAGCATAAAGAAGATTTCAGAGAACTGGCCGAGCGTCATCCAGCCGGTGGCGTTTTTCATCCCCACTTCGGTGAGATAGCCGTTGGCGAAGATGTAATAGAAGGCCAGCGGCATCGCGAACAGGAAAGAGCAGAAGAAGAACACCAGGAAGTTTTTGTCGCGCAGCAGGATCAGCGCGTCCAGACCGAGCATCACTTTGAAATCCAGCTTGCCGGTACTTTTCGGCGGCGTATTCGGCAGGAACAGGGCAAACACGCCCAGCAGGGCGGAGCTGGCTGCGGTCATCAGCAGCGGAATATTGGTATCAGAGATATCGCTATAGCCCAGCATCTGCGGCAGGAACCCGCATGCCAGACCGGAGGCGATCCAGCCGATAGTGCCCATCACGCGAATACGCGGGAAATCGGCTTCCACGTCATCGACGTTGGCGAAGGCAATACTGTTGGTCAGCGCAATGGTGGGCATATAGGTAAGAGAGTAGGCCAGCAGCAGCGGGAAGAAGGTGCTGAACTGGGTTTGCTGTGCGGCGAAGTACATCAGAATGGCACCGGCAAACATCAGAACCGCCAGCACTTTCTGGGCGGCAAAGAAACGGTCGGTCAGCGAGCCGACGAGAATAGGCGACAGGATCGCCGCAATGGCCGTACAGGCGTAGGACCAGCCAATCTCCCCGGCGGTAAAGCCACTTTTGCTCAGCCATAGCCACAGCGGCACAAACCACGCTCCCCAGATAAACCATTCAACAAACATCATGAATGACAGTTGGACTTTCGTTTTCATTGTTTAATCCTGCATGTCAGTGAGAGTACGCCTTTAACATACCATTCAATAATACCTTTAAAATACCTTTGTGGTGATTGTTTGATCAATGTAACAGTTTTGTTGTACACGAATCGAGCCAGCAGATTGTGCTGAAAAAAAATGCAAATGCTGGAAAATCTGTTAAGTCGGTACCAGGCTTAGTCTGCCCATAAAAATGTGGGTCTGGATAAACACTCACCGACATGACGTCGGAATTACGGGAGCATCGCTATGACTGATATTGCGCAGTTGCTTGGCAAAGACGCCGACAGCCTTTTACAGCATCGTTGTATGACCATTCCAGCCGACCAGCTTTATCTGCCCGGCCACGACTACGTTGACCGCGTGATGGTGGATAACAACCGTCCACCGGCTGTGCTGAGAAATATGCAGACGCTCTATAATACCGGGCGGCTGGGCGGTACCGGGTATCTCTCGATTCTGCCGGTTGACCAGGGCGTTGAACACTCGGCAGGCGCCTCCTTTGCAGCCAATCCGCTCTACTTTGATCCGAAGAACATTGTTGAGCTGGCGATTGAAGCGGGCTGTAACTGTGTGGCCTCTACCTATGGCGTGCTGGCGTCTGTTTCACGGCGTTATGCCCACCGCATTCCTTTCCTCGTCAAACTGAACCACAACGAGACGCTCAGCTACCCAACCGAATATGACCAGACCCTCTACGCCAGCGTGGAGCAGGCGTTCAATATGGGCGCAGTAGCGGTTGGGGCAACGATCTACTTCGGCTCTGAGCAGTCCCGTCGTCAAATTGAAGAGATTTCCGCTGCCTTTGAACGCGCCCATGAACTCGGGATGGTGACCGTGCTGTGGGCGTATCTGCGTAACTCCGCGTTTAAAAAAGACGGGGTGGACTACCACGTCTCAGCTGACCTGACCGGTCAGGCGAACCACCTGGCCGCAACCATTGGCGCTGACATCGTGAAGCAGAAAATGGCCGAGAATAACGGCGGCTATAAGGCGGTGAACTTCGGTTATACCGATGACCGTGTCTACAGCAAGCTGACCAGCGATAACCCGATCGACCTGGTGCGCTACCAGCTGGCGAACTGCTACATGGGACGCGCCGGGCTGATTAACTCCGGCGGTGCGGCGGGTGGAGATACTGACCTGTCTGACGCGGTACGCACGGCGGTTATCAACAAACGCGCAGGCGGTATGGGGCTGATACTTGGCCGTAAAGCGTTTAAGAAATCGATGGCTGACGGCGTGAAGCTGATCAATGCAGTTCAGGATGTCTATCTGGACAGCAAAGTGACGATCGCCTGACGCCTCACTCTCCCTCTCCCTGTGGGAGAGGGCTGGGGTGAGGGGATTAGCGCAAAAGCACACAATCCGGCGGCAACCGGCACTGCAGCGCGCCGGGCAATACCTCTATGCGGAAATGCTCCCCGCTCAACGGTTCCCCATCCAGATTAAACGTCATCCCGTGCGGGGCATTTACTTCGAACCACGCGGATTTTCCGGCAATAATGTTTGGGCTCTCTTCGGGCTGCGTCAGCGTGGTAAATAGCGCGGGCAGCAGGCCGTCGCCGGTGAAAATACGCAGCTGAAGCTGACCGTCATTAATCAGCGCCTCCGGGCAAAGCTGCTGCCCGCCGCCTGCCTGACGACCGTTGCCAATGCCAATCACCAGCGCGTCTCCCTGCCACTGGAAATCCTCGCCGCGAATTTCGCAGCGGTCAGGCTTGAGGGTGTCCATGCGCATCAGGCCGTGGATCAGATAAGAGACACCGCCCAGCGCCGCTTTGAGTTTTTCCGGCGTTTCGCTGGTGATCCGCGTGCCGAACCCGCCCGTCGCCATGTTGATAAAGCAGGTTTTGTCATTCACCTGCGCAATGTCCACGGCGGTAGCTTTACCGAGGATCGCCAGTTGCAGGGCTTTACTTAACTCCTCCGGAATGCCAGCGCTGGTGGCAAAATCATTGGCGGTACCGAGCGGTAAAATGCCCATCACCGGACGGCCTTCGGTGGGCAGGTCGACAAGCGCAGAGGCGATCTCATTGATGGTGCCGTCGCCGCCGCCGGAGATAATGGTTGCGACGCCCAACGTCAGGCCTTCATGGATATACCGTGCCGCGTCGCCTTTTTCCCACGTGACCCGTACATGGATCCGCGCCCCGTCTTCCCGCAAATCAGTGATTGCCTGACGCAGCAGATCGTTGCCTGTACTTTTACCATTGAGAATCAATAAACTGTCTGGATAGGTTGCCATCCTCGCTGCTCCCTTTTTTAGCGTTAGTAAGAGTGTATAGCAGTGTGGAAAAAAGCGGGTAAGAACAGGACGAATCCAGTGAGTACACTGCCTTTCTAACTCATCACATACTCGCTATTTAATACCTTTTAAATCACATACGATTTTATTTAATTTAACGAAATTAGTGATACCTACTATTATCAAGCCACCTATTGCTGTCAGTGCGACTACGAGCGCAGCGAGAACTTTTTTTCCAGTTGATTCAGATTCAATTGCATCCTGCAATTCTGTTCGTAGGTCAAGGTCATCAGTTGTGATATAAATACATGCATCTTTAAGATGCTGAATGGATTTTTCATCTTGGATGATTTTAAGACATTGAAGTTTGTTCCAGGAGTTATTATTATTTTTATCATATACCCGGTGTTTAGAAATATATAATTTTTCTGTATCGCTGACATTGTATGTGACATAACCTGCTTTCATGTAAGGCGCATCGTAGAGGATGCTACAAGCGGTAAAAATGAACAGAACACCGAAAAAAGTCGTACTAACAGACTCCAGACGCATCGTTCTCTTGACTCCCACTGCGCCAAACCACCCTGTAAAACGCAATGTTGAACGTTCAATTATTCCTTCGCTTAGAGCCTTAGAAATTAATTTTGCATCATCAGCAGAGGCAACTCTCACGCCATTCTTTAACCTGAATAATTGCTGATTATAAAGCATCTCGTCGTACTCGACATATTCTTTATCAGAGTATTTAATGCGGAATAATTTTAGAATGAGTCCAGTAAAGAAACTGATGCTTGGTGATTTCATAAAAAATAATATCGCCAAAAAGAACGCTATATAAATTTTGTACTCACCAAATGCTTCGAAAATATAGTTATTCATCACTCAGGGTCCTTTTGATAAGTTCAATTGAAAATCATTAATCAACGTACATGGATTTCATATCCAGAGTATCAAACCACTCCAGAGGCCATGGGAGTTTTTTGTCTACGACCAAGCAGGCACGCAGGCGAGACTTGGTATAGAAAAAAATAAGCCCACGTAAGGGAGATTACGCGGGCTAAGGAGGTGGTTCCTGGTACAGCTAGCATTTATGGGTTATGTTTTTCAGCGCTGGGGATAATACCCGTATTGAACGAAGCGGTATGTGATCCGATTCTAAGAATTTTCCCGGCGCGAAAAAATTTCCCTGGTTGACTATTTACTATGCGGATTTCGGGTGCTTTCACCGTTGAAATTGCGCATCAGCAGGGCAAACTCCAGCTCCACCTCTTCCGGTACCGGCAGCCAGACGGTATGACCATTGCCCGGCGCAACCTCAATCGCTTCGCCTTTGCCGTTCTCCAGGTGTTCCAGCGTGAAGTTCATGTTGCCCTGCGGGGTCATCAGCTCCAGGCTGTCGCCTTTGGTGAACTTGTTTTTCACCGCCACGGCGGCCAGCGTACCTTTGCGCTCGCCGGTAAAATCGCCGACAAACTGCTGACGCTCGGACACGGAGTAGCCGTGCTCGTAGTTCTGATAATCGTCATGGGTATGACGACGCAGGAAACCTTCGGTATAGCCGCGGTGCGCCAGACCTTCCAGAGTTTCCAGCAGGCTGGTGTCGAACGGTTTACCGGCTGCCGCGTCGTCAATCGCTTTGCGGTACACCTGTGCGGTACGCGCGCAGTAGTAATAGGATTTGGTGCGGCCTTCAATTTTCAGGGAGTGCACGCCCATCTGGGTCAGGCGTTCAACGTGGGCGACGGCGCGCAGATCTTTTGAGTTCATGATGTACGTGCCATGCTCGTCTTCAAAGGCGGTCATGTACTCGCCCGGACGTTTGGCCTCTTCAATCATAAACACGCTGTCGGTTGGTGCGCCGATGCCCAGCGTAGGCTCAACGTTCGTAACCGGGATTGGCTCATGCTTGTGGACGATATTACCGATATCGTCCTCTTTGCCTTCCTGGACATTATATTCCCAGCGGCAGGCGTTGGTGCAGGTGCCCTGGTTCGGGTCGCGCTTGTTGATGTAACCGGAGAGCAGGCAACGCCCGGAGTAGGCCATGCACAGCGCACCGTGAACGAAAATTTCGATTTCCATATCCGGCACCTGGGTGCGGATCTCTTCAATCTCGTCGAGGGAAAGTTCACGCGACAGAATGACGCGGGTCAGCCCCATCTGTTTCCAGAATTTGACCGTCGCCCAGTTCACGGCGTTAGCCTGCACGGAGAGGTGAATATCCATCTCCGGGAAGTTCTCCCGAACCAGCATGATTAAACCCGGATCCGACATGATCAGCGCGTCCGGCCCCATATCCACCACCGGCTTCAGGTCACGGATGAACGTCTTCAGCTTGGCGTTGTGCGGCGCGATGTTGACCACCACGTAGAATTTTTTGCCCAGGGCATGCGCTTCGTTGATGCCGAGCTGCAGGTTCTCGTGGTTGAATTCGTTGTTGCGCACGCGCAGCGAGTAGCGCGGCTGGCCCGCGTAGACGGCGTCGGCACCATAGGCGAAAGCGTAACGCATATTTTGCAGCGTTCCCGCCGGGGAAAGGAGTTCCGGTTTAAACATGTTTATTCTCGTTCTGATGACAGGTCAGATCCGCGTGCACCAGGTGCACCGGTAAGGGGAGATCCCCCACTTTAAGGGCGGGCATTGTAGCGCCGCGGGGCAGGGAGGTAAAGCTTTGCCCCTCACCCCTTTGTGGAGAGGGTTAGGGTGAGGGGGCGTTTAGCTATGCAATCCTGCACGCATCCGCTTCCCAGCGGTATCCCACGCCATACACCGCGCGAATAAATGACTGTTCGGCGTCGAGCGCCTCCAGCTTACGGCGCAGGTTTTTGATGTGGCTGTCGATGGTGCGGTCTGTCACCACGCGGTAATCGTCATACAGGTGGTTGAGCAGCTGCTCGCGAGAGAACACTTTTCCCGGCTCGTGGGAAAGGGTTTTCAGCAGGCGGAACTCAGCAGGCGTGAGATCGAGAAGCTTGCTGCGCCAGCTGGCCTGGAAGCGGCTCTCATCAACAATCAGCGGGCTTTCGGCGTCCAGCACCTGAAGCTCGCGCTGCGGTTTACAGCGGCGGAGAATGGTTTTCACGCGGGCGACCACTTCACGCGGGCTGTAGGGTTTGCAGATGTAATCGTCCGCGCCAATTTCGAGTCCCAGCAGTCGGTCGATCTCTTCGATTTTTGCCGTCACCATGACGATCGGCACGTCGGAGAAGCGACGAATTTCCCGGCACAGGGTCAGGCCGTCCGTGCCGGGGAGCATCAAATCCAGCAGGATCAGATCCGGCGGCGTCTGGCGCACGTACGGTAACACCTGATCGCCATGGCTGATAAGCGACGGGGCGTAGCTGGCCGCACGTAAATAGTCGATCAGTAACTGCCCAAGCTTAGGCTCGTCTTCCACAATCAAAATGCGTGGCGTGTTTTCGTCAATCGGTAATTCGGTCATGCTTCTCTCGATAAATCCCGTTCCAGCGGTAACTCTACTGTAATGCTAACCCCGCCAAAAGGCGAATGGGCGGCACGCAGGGTGCCATTGTGCGCCTCGACGATATTAACGCAAATCGCCAGTCCCAGCCCGGAGCCGCCGCTGGCACGGTTGCGGGAGCCTTCGGTGCGATAAAAACGTTCAAACAGTTTTTCCAGCTGCGCATCCTGCACGCCGGGAGCGGAGTCGGCAAAGGTGAGGGCGAAACGGCCGTTTTCCTGTCTGCCGGAGATGTGCAGTCCGCCACCGCTGTCGGTGTAGCGCAGGCTGTTTTCCAGCAGGTTGTTGAAGAGCTGCATCAGACGATCTTTATCGCCAAACACCACCGCGCTGTCCGGCAGGGAGAGGTCAATGGTCAGGTTGCGGCTGGCAAAACGCTCGCGGAAAGCCCCGCTGATAACCTCCAGAATGTTGATCACATCCACCGGTGCTTTCTGGTAGGCCAGCGCCCCTTCGTCTGACATGGAGAGCTGGTGCAGATCGTCTACCAGTTTGGTCAGCGTACCCACTTCCGCCTGCAGCGAGGCCACGGATTCGGGCGTGAACTTGCGCACGCCGTCCTGAATGGCCTCCAGTTCGCCGCGCAGCACTGCCAGCGGGGTGCGCAGCTCGTGTGAAATATCGGCCATAAAATCGCGCCGCATCTGCTGGTTTTTCTCCAGCGTACTGGCGAGCTGGTTAAAATCCTGCGCCAGCTTGCCCAGCTCATCCTGGCTGCGCGTGTCTACGCGGGTGGAGAAATCCCCGGCGGCCACTTTATGCGTGCCTTCCACCAGCCTTTTCACCGGGGCGAGCAGGCCCCGCGCCAGCGGGAAGGTGGCAAGCGCGGCCAGCAGCGTGGAGAGGATGACGATCAGCCAACTGGCCCGGCGCTGCTGACGATCGAAGTTGATATCGGTGTTGCGGGTCAGGCGCTCCACTGGCGAGGCGATAACCCAGCCGACGGTAGCGTTATTCACTTTGATTGCCCGCCGGGTGCCGTCCGGGGGGATGGGCGCACGAGGGCCAACCAGCGTGCGCATATCCTGGTCGATCACCCAGAACTGGGTGCGCCAGCCGTGGGGCGGCATGCCCGGGCCGGGGCGGTCATCGCCGCTATCGTGCTCCAGCGAGCGCAGGATCTGGAAGATAAAACGGTCATTGTTACGTAAAAAACGCCAGTTCCCGTGCTGGGCATACTGCTCGCTCAGTGCATCGCTCAAACCTTGCAGGCGCTGCTCATTACCATGCTTAATGTAATCGATAAAACCGCGCTCAAAGCTGAGCCGCACGGCCCAGTGCATGGTGATCAGCAGGACAATACAGGTGGCAAAAATTGCCAGAAAGAGCTTACCGGTAATGCCCGGACGCCAGAATTTCATGATCCACTCCTTTTACTGCGCCGGATAACGACGTTCTTACGGGTATCATCCGGCACGCGGGCGAAGATGAAAGCGGGCAGGGCGATGATAACCGCCATGCTGAGATACGTGTATAAAAAGACCTGATGCGCCACCGGCGTGTCGATGCTGAGATGGTGCTGACCGTACATGCCGAGCAGTAAACCGGCAATGGTGACCCCCACGCTCATGGAGAGCTGCATGATCATCGACAGCAGACTGTTGCCGCTGCTTGCCAGTTCGTCCGGCAGATCCTTCAGCGTCAGGGTGTTCATCGACGAGAAGCGCATGGAGTTAATAATGCCCTGACAGAACAGCACCAGCGGCAGGGCGTAGTACCAGCCCATCAGCGCTACAGCCATAAACAGCAGGCTGACCAGTGCCAGCCCCAGCGTGGCGGCCACCAGCACGTGGCGATAGCCAAAGCGGTTAACCACCTGCACCACAATGCGCTTCATTCCCATGCTGCCCAGCACCATCGGGATCATCATCAGCCCCGCGTGAAACGGTGAAAAGCCCATACCGATTTGCAGGAACACGGGCGTCATAAACGGCAGCATGCCGCTGCCCACGCGCCCCGCAAAACTTCCGAACAGGCCAAGCCGGTAGGTAGGGTTTTTAAACAGCGTCAGGCTGAACAGCGCCCGGTCGTTTCCTCTGGCATGCCACAGATACCACAGAATGGCGCTCATCCCGATAACGATCAGAATGGCGAGCGTCAGTGAGGAGATTCCCAGCCCTTTTTGCCCGTCGAGAGCGAGGGTCAGCGTCGCCATACCGGTGGCGAGCAACAGAAAACCGACTACATCAAAGCGCCGCGTCTGCAAGGTATAGTTGGGCATCAATGCCAGGGTGGCGATAGCACCAATAATGCCCACCGGCAGGTTGATGAGGAAAATCCAGTGCCAGGAGGCATATTCCACGAGTATCCCGCCCAGCGCCGGACCAAGCAGCGGACCCACCTGGCCTGGTAAGGTCACAAAAGTCATTGCCGCCATATACTGCTCGCGCGGGACGATCTTCATCACCGTCAGTCGCCCGACTGGCACCATCATAGCCCCACCGACGCCCTGCAGAACGCGTGCCATCACCAGCTGATCCAGCGTATTCGCCATCGCGCAACACAGCGACCCCGCGGTAAACAGCACGATAGCGGTGAAGAAGATATTGCGCACCCCCACTTTGTCCGCCAGCCAGCCGCTGGCAGGGAGCATCACGGCAACGGTCAGCACGTAGGAGACAATCACCATATGCATGTGCAGCGGGCTCTCCCCCAGGCTTTTTGCCATTGAGGGGAGGGCGGTGTTGACGATGGTGGTATCCAGCGACTGCATAAAAAAGCCGAAGGCCACTATCCATAATTGCCAGCGAACGTTACTGGGAAGATCAGTCATTTACCCGGTCACCGTAGTTCTGTCTTTACGTGAAAAACGCAGCCGCAGGCGGTCAAAGAACAGATAGACCACCGGCGTGGTGTAGAGCGTCAGGAGCTGACTCATCACCAGCCCACCGACAATAGTGATCCCCAGCGGCTGGCGCAGCTCTGAACCATCACCACCGGAGATCACCAGCGGCAGCGCGCCAAACAGCGCCGCCAGCGTGGTCATCATGATCGGACGAAAACGCAGCAGGCAGGCCTGGAAAATCGCCTCTTCTGGCGTCAGGTTGCCGTTACGCTGAGCCTCCAGCGCAAAGTCCACCATCATGATGGCGTTTTTCTTCACAATACCAATTAACAGCATGATCCCGATTAAGGCGATGAGGCTAAAGGGCGCGCCAAACAGCTCCAGCGCCAGCAACGCCCCCACGCCTGCCGATGGTAGCGTCGAGAGAATGGTCAGCGGATGAACATAGCTCTCATACAGCACGCCAAGCACGATATAGACCGTGGCAATGGCCGCCAGAATCAAAATCACCTGCGAATTCATCGTCTCCTGGAAGACCTGCGCGGTCCCGGCAAAACTGCCGCGCACGGTCGAGGGCACGCCGAGCTGAGTCATGGCACGGTCGATGGCCTCGCTGGCCTCGGAAAGCGACGAGCCGGTGGGCAGGTTAAAGGAGATCGTGGACGCTGCCGACAACCCCTGATGGTTCACAGAGAGCGGCGCGTTAGCGGGCCGCCAGCTGGCGAAGTAAGAGAGCGGGATCGCTTTACCGTCGTTGTTAATGACAAACATTTTATCCAGCGCGCTGATGTCCTGGGTATAGCGCGGGTCCACTTCCATCACCACCTTGTACTGGTTCATTGGCTGATAGATGGTGGAAATCTCGCGCTGGCCAAAGGCGTTGTTCAGCAGACTGTTGGCGGCTTCAACGTTAATGCCCAGCCGCGACATGGTTTCACGATCGTAGGTCAACGCCATCTCTGCCCCGTTGTCCTGCTGATCGGAGTTCACGTCCGCCAGCTGCGGCAGGGCGGCCAGCGCTTTACGGATTTTGGGCTCCCACTCGCGCAGCGCGGCCAGATCGTCAGAGAGCAGGGTGTACTGGTAGCTGGCGTTCGCCTGACGTCCGCCCACGCGGATATCCTGAACGGCCATCAAAAACAGGTTGGCGCCTGGCTCTTTGGCGAGCTTCATTCGCAGCCGGTCTATCACCTGCTGCGCCGTTTCATTGCGCTCGCCGCGCGGCTTAAGGGTGATAAACATCATCCCGCTGTTAACGCGTGACCCGCCGGTAAAGCCGGTGACGTTATCCACCGCCTTGTCTTCGCGGATGATCTTCATAAAATCCTGCAGCTTGCCGCGCATCGCCTGGAAGGAAATACTCTGGTCAGCCTGGATGCCGCCCATCAGCACGCCGGTGTCCTGCTCCGGGAAGAAGGTTTTCGGGATGGAGATATACAGCCAGACGTTGAGCGCGATGGTGCCGACAAGCACCAGACCAACCAGCCGCGTATGGTTGAGCACCCACTTCAGCGATTTTCCGTACCCTTCCTGCATTGCCAACAGGAAACGGCCAAACCCTTTACGACGCGGCTGCGAGTGCGGTTTGCTGCGCTTAAGCATCCAGCCGCACATCATTGGCGTGAGCGTTAGCGAGATAATCAGCGAGATGCCGATAGCCACCGAAAGGGTGACGGCAAATTCGCGCAGCAGTCGCCCCGGCAGCCCGCCCATCAGCAGCAGCGGCAGGAATACCGCCACCAGCGACAGGCTCATGGAGAGCACCGTAAAGCCCACTTCGCGCGTGCCCTGCAGGGCGGCCTGCAGCGGTTTTACCCCGGCTTCCAGATGGCGGGAAATATTCTCCAGCACCACGATGGCGTCATCGACCACAAAGCCGGTGGCGATGGTCAGCGCCATCAGCGACAGGTTATTCAGGCTAAAGCCGCACAGGTACATGGCGGCGAAGGTACCAATCAGCGACACCGGTACCGCAACGGCGGGAATAAGCGTTGCGCGGCCCGAGCGCAGAAACAGGAACACCACCAGGATCACCAGCCCGACGGAGATCACCAGCGTCTGTTCCACCTCTTCAAACGAGGCGCGAATGGTCGGCGAACGATCCTGGGCAATCTGCAGATCAATAGCGGCCGGGATGGTCTTCTGTAACTCCGGCAGACGCGCGCGAATGCTGTTTACCGTTTCAATAATATTGGCTTCCGGCAGCTTGCGGATCATCAGCAAGATGGCCGGTTTGGCGTTGGTCATCCCGGCGTTGCGCACGTCCTGCACCGAGTCGGTGACGCTGGCTACGTCGCTTAAACGTACCGCCGCGCCGTTATTGTAGTGGATGATGAGCGGCTGATATTCGGCGGCGGTTTTGAGCTCGTCGTTGGTCTGGATCTGCCAGCGGTGGCTGTTGCTCTCTATCGCCCCCTGCGGCCTGCGCACGTTGGCGCTGCTAATGGCGGAGCGCACGTCATCCAGCGACACGCCCTGGTTAAACAGCGCCTGCGGGTTCAGGCCGACGCGCACGGCGGGCAGGGAGCTACCGCCAACGCTCACGTCACCCACGCCGTTTATTTGTGAGATCGTCTGCGCCAGCTGGGTCGACGCAAAGTCGTAGAGCTGCCCCTGGGAATAGGTATCCGAGGTCAGCGTCAGGATCATGATCGGCGCGTCGGACGGGTTGGCTTTACGGTAGGTCGGGCGGCTTGGCATTCCGCTCGGCAGCAGGCTTTGCGCGGCGTTGATGGCGGCCTGCACGTCGCGCGCCGCACCGTTAATATCCCGGTCGAAGCTGAACTCCAGAATGATGCGCGTGCTGCCGAGCGAGCTGCTGGAGGTCATCTCGTTAACCCCCGCAATTCGCCCGAGCGAGCGTTCCAGTGGCGTGGCAACCGACGAGGCCATGGTCTCTGGCGACGCGCCCGGCAGCGATGCGCTGACCATGATCACCGGAAAATCCACCTGCGGCAGGGGGGCCACCGGCAGCAGGCGGAAGCCCAGCACGCCGCACAGCGTAATGGCGAGCGAGATTAAAATCGTCGCCACCGGGCGGTAAATGAAGAGGGCGAAAAACTTCACTTACGCCTCCTCTTCACGTTTCGGGAAGCGGCTTTTGGTCCACTGGGCCAGCTGGTCAAACAGCAGGTAAATCACCGGCGTGGTGAACAGCGTCAGCACCTGGCTCACCAGCAGACCACCGACCATGCCGATACCCAGCGGACGGCGCAGCTCGGCACCGACGCCGGTGCTGAGCATCAGCGGCAGCGCGCCCAGCAGGGCGGCGAGCGTGGTCATCAGGATCGGACGAAAACGCAACAGACAGGCCTGGAAGATGGCGTCTCGCGGCGACATGCCCTGCTCGCGCTCGGCGGCAAGGGCGAAGTCGATCATCATGATGGCGTTTTTCTTCACGATCCCGATAAGCAGAATGATGCCGATAATGGCGATGACGTCCAGTTCGCTGCCCGCCAGCATCAGAGCCAGTAGCGCACCCACCCCGGCGGTCGGCAGGGTGGAGAGGATGGTGATTGGGTGGATAAAGCTTTCGTACAGCACCCCGAGGACGATGTACATCGCCACCACCGCAGCCACGATCAGCCAGATGGTATTGCCCAGCGCAGCCTGGAACGCCAGGGTGCTGCCCTGGAACTGGGTCTGAATATCAGACGGGAAGTTGAGTTCTTTCTCCGCGCCCAGAATGGCCTCGACCGCTTCACCCAGCGAATAGTTGTCCGGTACGTTGAACGAGATGGTGGTGGACGGGAACTGATCGAGATGGTTAATCGACAGCGGCGTATAACGCTCCTCCACGCTGGCAATGGCGCTTAACGGCACAATACCACCGTCTTTGCTGGTCAGGCGCACCGAGTCCAGCGCGGCCAGGCCGGGCGTGTTATCGGTGTTGTGTTCCAGCACCACGCGATACTGATTCGCCTGGGTATAAATGGTGGAGATGAGGCGCTGACCAAAGGCGTTATAGAGCGCGTTGTCCACGTCGGACATGGTGATGCCCAGCCGGCTGGCAGTATCGCGATTGACATTCACATATGCCGCCAGCCCTTTGTCCTGCCAGTCGCTGCTGACGTCAGAAAGCTGCGGCAGCGCCTTGAGTTTGTTGACCAGTTGCGGTACCCACGTGCTCAGCGCATCAAGGCTGGTCGCCTGAAGCGTGAACTGGTACTGCGTGCGGCTGACCTGGGTATCGATGGTCAAATCCTGAATTGGCTGCAGGTAAAGTTCAATCCCCGGCACGCGCGCCACGGCAGTTTGCAGCCGCTCAATGACGGCGTTGACCCGATCGTCGCGGTCATCCAGCGGCTTGAGGTTGATTTGCAGACGCGCACTGTTCAGCGACGGGTTGGTGCCATCGACGCCCACATACGCGGTCAGGCTTTCCACCGCCGGATCTTTCATGATGATGTCAGAGACCTGCTGCTGACGCTGCGCCATACTGGCGAAGGAGACCGTCTGGGGCGCCTGAAGCGTGCCCTGAATAATGCCGTTGTCCTGGATGGGGAAAAAGCCTTTCGGGATAACGATCCACAGCATGACGCTGAGTGCCAGCGTGCCGAGCGCCACGCCGAGCGTCGCCCACGGGTGGTTAAGCACTTTTGCCAGCACCCGGCCGTAAGCGGCAATGATCCGTTCGAACATCCGCTCAGAGGCGCGAGAGAAACGGTTTTGCTTGCGCAGGGATTCATGGCTCAGCATGCGGGCGCACATCATTGGCGTCAGGGTCAGCGACACCACGGCAGAGATCAGAATGGCGACCGCCAGCGTGACGGCAAACTCGCGGAACAGTCGCCCGACGATATCGCCCATAAACAGCAGCGGGATCAGCACCGCAATCAGCGAGAAGGTCAGCGAGATAATGGTAAATCCGATCTCGCCCGCACCTTTCAGCGCAGCGGCCAGCGGTTTTTCGCCTTTCTCGATATAGCGCGAGATGTTCTCGATCACAACGATGGCATCATCCACCACGAAGCCGGTGGCGATGGTGAGCGCCATCAGCGTCAGGTTGTTGATCGAAAAATCGAGGAACACCATCACGGCAAATGTTCCCACCAGCGAGAGCGGCACGGCAACGGCGGGAATGATGGTTGCCGGTACGTTGCGCAGGAACAGATAGATGATCATCACCACCAGCGCAATCGCCAGCATCAGCTCAAACTGGGTATCGGTAACCGACGCGCGAATGTTGGTGGTGCGGTCGGAAAGCACCTTCACCGTGACCGATTTTGGCAGGCTTTCGATAAGCTGCGGGAGCATGGTGCGAATGCTGTCGGCGGTTTCAATGATGTTAGCGCCCGGCTGGCGCTGCACGTTCATCACAATCGCCTGCTGTTTGTTGGCCCACGCACCCAGCCAGCTGTTTTCCGCGCCTTGCTCAACGGTGGCGACGTCACCCAGACGTACCGGCGCACCGTTCTGGTAGGCAATAATCAGCTGACGGTACTCATCGGCAGACTGCATCTGATCGTTGGCCGAGAGCGTCAAGGCGCGGGTGGGGCCGTCCAGCGAGCCTTTCGCCGAGTTGACGTTGGCGTTGCTGATGGCGGTGCGGATGGTTTCGCTGGTCAGCCCCAGCGCAGCGATGGCCTGCGCGTTAAGCTTCACGCGCACCGCCGGGCGTTGTCCGCCCGCCAGCGTTACCAGCCCGACGCCGGAGACCTGGGAAATTTTCTGCGCCACGCGGGTTTCGACCATGTCTTCCACCTGGGTCATTGGCATGGCGGAAGAGGTGACAGCAAGGGTCATGATTGGCGGATCCGCCGGGTTTACTTTGCTGTAGACCGGCGGGTTAGGCAGGTCTGACGGCAGCAGGTTGGTGGCAGCGTTGATCGCAGCCTGCACCTCCTGCTCGGCCACGTCCAGCGACAGCGAGAGCTGGAACTGCAGCGTTACCACCGATGCCCCACCGGAGCTTTGCGATGACATCTGTTTCAGGCCCGACATCTGACCAAACTGGCGTTCCAGCGGAGCGGTAATGGCGGAGGTCACCACATCCGGGCTGGCGCCAGGATAGAGGGTAACGACCTGAATGGTGGGGTAATCCACTTCCGGCAGCGCCGAGACGGGCAGGAAGCGATAGCCAATAATCCCGGCGAGCAGGATCGCCACCATCAGCAGCGTGGTGGCAACAGGGCGCAGAATAAACAGGCGTGATGGCCCACCTGTTGCGCCTGGCGGCATGACCTGCATCAGGAGTTCGCTCCCTGTTTCGCGGGTTCAACCACTTCGACTTTGGCGCCTTCGGTCAGACGATCGATACCGTCCGTCACCACGCGGTCGCCCGCAGAGAGTCCGGCGCTGATCACAACCGTCTGGCTGTCCTGAATCCCGGTTTTCACCAGGTGCTTGCTGACTTTATTGTCGCTGTTCAGTACCCAGACGAAGTTGCCTTCGTTGCCCATCTGCAGCGCGGCGGTGGGGATCACCACCGCGTTTTCTTCCGTCGCCACCAGCATGCGTGCATTTACAAACTGATTCGGGAAGAGGGCATCGTCCTGGTTGTTAAAGCGCGCTTTCAGCTTGATGGTGCCGGTGGTGGTGTCGATCTGGTTATCCAGACTAAGCAAAGAACCTTCGCTCAATTTCTGCTTGTTGGTACGGTCCCAGGCTTCCACCACCAGCCCCTTTCCGGCTTTCTGCGCCTGCACCACCGTCGCAATTTCGCTTTCCGGCAGGGTGAAGACTAAATCAATCGGGTGGGTCTGGGTTATGACCACGATGCCCGTGGTATCTCCGCTTGAGATCTGGTTGCCGATATCGACCTGCTTGAGGCCAACGCGTCCGTCAATTGGCGCGGTGATGCGGCTCCAGTCGAGCTGCAGCTGTGCGCTGGCCACCGCGGCCTCGTCAGCTTTGATGGTGCCCTGCGTTTCGCTGACCAGCGATTGCTGCGTGTCCAGCTCCTGACGAGAGACCAGATTGGTTTTCACCAGCTGCTGGTAGCGCGCCAGATCGCGCCGGGCGTTAGCGAGCGTGGCTTTGTCTTTGGCAAGCTGCCCCTGAGCCTGGGCAAGGGCGACTTTGAACTGGCTTGGGTCGATCTCGGCCAGTAAATCGCCAGCTTTCACCTGCTGACCTTCCTGGAAGTGGATCGCCATGAGCTGACCGTCGACGCGGCTGCGTACCGTGACGGTGTTGGCGGCGGTAATGGTCCCGAGGCCTGTGAGATAGCGAGGCACGGCTTTATTCACCGCAGTGGCCGCCTGAACCGGTGCCAGCGCGCCGCCGCGCATACCGTGACGACCCCCGCCCGCAGGGCGTTTTGACTGACTGCTGGCCCCTGCCGGAGTAGAAGGCTCGGCGGATTGAGTGTGCCAGTACCAGGCGGCGGCAAGGACCACCACAATGATGCCAGCGGCGATTGCCCAGCGGGATTTATGACTGCCTTTCATCGTTATACGTTCTCATCCTGAAACACTTCGGGGAATGATACTAGTTTAGTCAGGTCAGTCGGCAGAAAAATGGAGGAAATATGGAAGACTGTCGGGAATTGTCTGAATGGCGGAGAGGGCAATGTGACACCGTGTGCACGGGCATAAGATGCTATCTCATCGCTTTGAGTGAAAGCGGTGAAGAACAGCAACACGTTGTGATAAATGCGCGAAATAAACCGTATCATTCGAATACCAGGATTTTTATATTATTCGCGGAATATTCTTATTTTTATAAATAACCACGAAAATAATGAATTTCTCGTGCGTTATTACTTTTAGGTTGCGTATAAGAATTTTCCTTGATTTATTTATTTGCGTTAGGAATATTTCATTTTTTACTAAAATGGGTTGTTTTTGTAGCATTTTTTTAACAAGTTTTTTCTTTTCTGAGGGTTTTCATAGTTTATTGATTTGAAATGTTTTTTAATCCTTTGAATCTTTTTTTAATTTTGATTTGCATCAAAAAGCAAGAATGGATGCAAATTCTTTAATTTGATTATTTTTTAGATTTAAAAACTTAATTATGAATTTTTATGGTTTTAAGTTCTAATTTGTAGGCTTTTACTTATCTTCCAGACAAGAAAATTCCTAATGATGTTGAGGATTTGATAATTTCATGCTGTTGCTGTTAACAATATCTCGGAACATAATTTTTCGGCGCGGCAATTCTCGCTCGCAATTAAATGGAGCTTCCCGGTTACTTATTATGAAAAGTGCCAGGTTGCGCGTTTGTTCTTAGGAGAAGAAAATGAAAAAATTATTACTGGTGGCCTCTCTGGTTTCTGTTTTCGCAGCAGCAAATGCAATGGCTGATGTTACTGCATCTGCCACTGCGTCATGGGATGCTACAGCAACAAAAGATACAACTAGCATGCTGGTTGTTACTCCGCTGAACTCCCTGACATTCCAGTATGCGGAAGGTCTGAATGCTTTTAATACTCAGGATGGTGCTTTTGACATTACGATCCAGGGACAGGAAAGTGCAACCGACTTTGAACTGACTGCACAGGTCATTAGCAATACCCTAACCAATGCAAGCGGCGATGCATCTACTCTGGATGTCGGTGTTGCCTGGAACGGTAATGCACTTTCCAGTTCCGCTGAAACCGTTCTGGTTAATGCATCATCAACTTCTGGTCTGGAAAGTCTGATGGCTGACGGTGCTTATAACGGTGCTGAACGCGTGAGCGATCAGTCCAGCTTTAAGTTCTCTATCGCCTCTGCGACGTCTGATGGTTCAACAGCTGTCACTGACTATTCTGCTTTGCCTGATGGCTACTGGACAGGCGATGTGAAAGTACAGTTCAACGCGACCTGGACCACGCCTGCGTAATGAATGAAAAAATTCGGGAGATTTTTCTCCCGAATTTCTTAGGAATGTACTGATGAATAAATATTTACCCTTTGCCATATTGGCGGGGATCGCTACGTCTTTTTCCAGTTGGGCAATTAATGTGGGTGATATCACGTCGATAATGACTTCCGAGCAGAGTTCATTATCGAAAGAGATTATCAACACGACGAATTCCGCACGCTATGTCAGCGTTACGGTGAAACGACTCTCATCACCGTTGCCTGATGGCACCGAAATAAGCATTAATCCAGGCGAATTACTGTCTACACCCGCCAGCCTTATTCTTCCAGGCGACGCGAAAGATGTTTTCCGCTTTTTCTATAAAGGGCCAGAGGATGATAAAGAACGCTATTATCGCCTGCAATGGATCGATGAACCTGTGAGCGAAAGCGCAGCAACGAAAGCGGGCAAAGCCGCGACGGCAACGGCTTCAGCGGAAATTGGGACTATTTTAGTTGTAGCTCCGCGTAATGAGCGCTTCAACTACAGTCGTCAGGACGATTTGATCATCAACACAGGCAATGTCTCTTTCCGCGTGATTGCCTATGGCGTGTGTAAGGATCCCGCTCAGAACCAGGGGCGGGGATGCCGGGAACGCTATTACGTTATGCCTGGAACCAAAATAAGGCTTCAAAAAAGCGATGTATCAAACAGCCGCACTCGTATTGGCATTTGGCATGGCAAGCAATTTATTACAGTGAAGTAATGCACGACGCCATTACCGGTGCCAATAATAAAATGCTGAAGTGTAAGGATGCATATGTCATTTAAATATTTTATTGGAGGGAGTGTATTTCTCTCTTTAGCGTTAACACCAGGGGCCGTTCATTCCGCCCCCGTTAAAATTGGTCATTATGTCATTCCTGGTACTTTTGCGCGCTCTCTGGAGCAAGGGATGACAGTTCCGGTGTTTATTCGGTATCAAGAGACGGACGAAAAAAGCCAGCAAAAAATTGCTGATGCGGTGATCTCATTGGTTGACGGGAATATTACAGTCAAATCGATAATGGTTTCTGACTTGCCAAACAATGCTGTGCTGGCGGATAAAACGCGCGAGATGGTAGAAAAAATAGGCAATGTGAAATTTAAGGACAACACCGCTATTGCCCTTACGCCTGAAGCACGTCTTCAACTGAACATTTCATCGTTCCACCTGGAGATGATCGTCAGCAGGGACGCGTTGACCGAGGCTGTTGTGGCGCGCAGCTCCTTGTTAGGTCCGTCAAGCGTTGACCGGTTAACTAACGTGCTCAATTACAGTTTTGGTACCTATTACAATGATTATCAAAACGGCAACAGTTCCCGCAGCTATTTAACGCTGGATAATACAACGTCACTTCGTGAGCACCATTTTAATATTAATGGTTCGGTATATGGTATTGGTGAAAGTAATGGTTCCAGCAACGTTTATCGGGCGATGTACGAGCGCGATTACGAAGGTTATCGCCTGGCATTAGGAATGCTTGATACCTGGAATGTCCAGTCTATTGCCAGTCTTAACGCCTTAAACGGCGGAAAAATCTACGGTGCAAGCTACGGAAATAAAGGCAGCACCGTTGTCGAAAATACCTCCCTTTCGCTGACCCCGATTACGGTCTTTTTACCGGCAGCAGGGGAGGTGCATGTATTTCGTGACGGACGCCTGCTGAGCGTTCAGAACTTTAACATGGGCAGCTACGAAATTGACACCAGCCGTTTCCCTTACGGGGTGTACGACGTTACGGTGGATATTGTCGTCAATGGGCGCACGGTCAATACCCGCATGAGTCGCGTAAATAAAATCTTCTCACGCCAGCAGGCGGCGGGGCTGCATGAGATCTCATGGCAGGTCTTTGGCGGTTCGCTTGATTACGATCGCGTCAGTTATAAGCGCAATCATTACCGTGACTTAGGCAGTGAACAGAGCTGGATTGGAGGGGGCGCGGCTTCTCTGACGCTGGCGGTGCTTTCCGGCCTGAATATGAAGTCAACGCTTTACGGTTTTGATTCCAATGCGGTTAACGAAACTGATATCACGTTAAATGTGAACGAATACGTGAGTGTGGGTGCGCAAACGATGCTGGCAAATGATGGAACCTGGCGAAATGTCAGCAATGTGAATGTCAGCGCACCCGGTGGATTTGGCTCAGTGTGGGCCTCTCGGGAAGACAGCAAAATTGGTGACCGTTTGCCGGTGCAAGAACGTGATAACTACTCCATTGGCGGCACGATCAACCTGGGAAGCGTTATTCCACACGGAGGATCGCTAACGCTAAGCCAGACGGAAAACCGCTATTCAGGCAATAAGTATCGCAATATAGATTACAGCACAACACTTTATGCCGGACGGTATGCCACTGTCGGTCTGCGGGCGGGTGTACAGCGCTACTTCTATAACAACACGAATGATGACGGTCGTCAGGAGCGTTATGTCAGCCTGGACTTCTCGTTACCACTGGCCTCCTGGTTAAGTGTGGGCGCATCGCGCGATCGTTACGGTGCGACGCAGGGCAATATCAGCGCTCGTAAACAGTTTAAAGATGGCCCAATCACCTCAGCAGGCGTTTCTGCCTCGACGCGCCTGAGCGGAGAGCAGAATTACGGCAACGATTATTCCGTCAATGGCAATGTCAGTTACAGCACCCAATATAACGCCGGGACGGTCTCTGTCACTCGTTCAGCAGATAACTCGACTAACATGAACTTCTCTTCTCTCGGGGCAATAGCCTGGGCTGGCGGTGATGTTGGTCTGAGTAATGAGCGACAACGCTCGGGGATCATTGTTAAAACGGGTCTGGCAGGCGATGGAAAACTGGCAGCAAAAGTCAATAACCGCAATTACCTGTTGAGCGGTAAATCGACCTTTATTGCGCTCCCTCCGTATGCGCAATACAAACTGGAAATTATGAACGACCGGAACTCCGAAGACAGCTTCGATATTGTTTCCGGACGCAAACACGCGATGAACTTGTATCCAGGGAATGTGAGCGTTGTTGCACCGGAAGTGAAAAGTATGGTGACCGTATTTGGTCGCGTCCGCTATCCCGATGGGCAACTGGCGGCGAACACAGATATCCATAATCACATAGGCAAAACTCGGACTGACGGGAAAGGTGAGTTTGCGATCGATATCGATAAAAAGTATCCCATCATTACCCTGGTATCAGCTAATGGAAGTATCTGTGAAGCCGATTTGGATCTGGATAAAGCCAGGGGGGCCGCGTGGGTGGGTGATGTTAAATGTGCACTGCAATCGACAATGGCGAAGAGGTAATTCTATGAAAAAAAGTGCAAATATTATTATTCCTTTACTCATTGTCGGTGCCTTAACACCCTTTACAGCGAAAGCGTTGACGGCGACATCCTCCGGATCTGTCAGTAATAATTTTATGTTTATCGAAAATGCCATTGATGGTGAGTATTTTATTACTCCTTCCTCGCTTGATCCACGTTTCAGCGGGTCGAATACCTGGGTGAAATATGGAACTTCCCAGGTAAGTCTAGGCTATTTAGGCTACGTAGGTTGGCTGGCACCGGCGAATAACTATCAGGATATGTGGATTGATAATTCCCCAATCGATGGACCGTTTAGCGGTATTCGTTGCTACAGTGGAACGCAGTGCCCAACGACAGGGTATATTACGGGTCAGGGAACGGACAGCAACGGTTTCTACCATGCTCAGGTCGGGTCTGTCGCCGGTGTGGTCGGCGGGGCATATGGGTTTGCCTCCCTGAGTGACTCTGCCTACGAATATTTCCGCAATATGGCCACCGGAAGTAGCGAAACATATGTTTTCAATCGCTGTTATACCTCGGTCAATTATGATTACGCGGCAGGCGAGCGCTGCAAAGATCAGTCCTCAGGACGCTGGAACTACGTAAACTACACGTTAACCAAACGCGGCCATCTGGCACTGGAATCGACCAGCGCCTTCCAGGAACTGTGGATCGCCAGCGACGGCACGCCGAGTATTACCAATGATTCAGGTGCCTGTGAGTTGGGCGTCGTCAGTAACGTGAGCGGTGTTATCTGCAAAATGGTCAGCTATAATCTTCAGCAGACAGCTAACCTGACGGCATCATTGACGTTCAGGGCGTATGTGGATTCAACAGCGCTTGGATTTACCCCTGCAGCGGCCACCGTGCGGTATTCCGGTAATGGCTCCACATGGTATAACTTCAGTGCATCGACGGCGTATTACAACGTGTTCACCACCAGCGGTGAATATGTGTACCTCTTTTTGTCGCAGACATTTCTCAAAAATCTGGTCAATGCGGGCGTCAGTATTACGAATAGCCAGCCGTTTACCTTTGCGTTTACTAATGCTCTAACACCTGAGTCAGGTTATTACCAGTTCACGCCTTCGTTACAGCTTAATATCGTACCTAAGGAGTATGGGATAAGTATTATTTCATCTAATAATACAACGTCTGCTAGCGGTAGCGGCACTATTGGCGAGGATACGCCAATAAGAATGGATTATACCGTTACTGTTTCAGGCCCTCGCCAGGCTGACAGCATTACCGCGCAAGTTATTGGCGATAGCACAACGTTAAATGACACGCCGTACTGCCTGTTTACGTCCGCACAAGGTGGAGTAAGTGTACCGATACCGGCCTATCTTGAGTATAACAACCAGTCAGGTAGTGTGACTCAGGCAAGAAATAGCTGTGGTGAAGCGGCCATAAGCCTGAATGATGCTCTGTGGCAACAAACGCCCTGGGACGCCAACAATACTGATGACGGGAGTTACTTCAATACCCGTTTATCACTGCTCTTTCCGATGGACGATTCTCGCTCTGCTTTAACGGTATCAGGTTCTGACTGGGAAGGCGTGGTCAGCGCCAGTGGGGAGATAAAAGTCATGGCGAACTGGGTAGGGGTGACAAAATGACCGGATGGCGTGTGGCTATGATCGTTACTGGTTTGGCTCTCCTGGCGTTATTTAGCCTGCCCGCACGCGCCTTGTATCTTGATTCAACCATTTTTGACATGGCGGCGGATAAATCCTTTATCAGCAAACGTGTTTTTAATGACAGCCACAAGCAGAATATTTACAGCATTTCGGCGGTGAAAATTGATAAGCCCGGGCCTGGCGGGGAGCGTCGCCAGGCTATCGAAGAGGGCGAATTACTGTTTGCACCGCTTAATTTCTCGCTTGCACCGGATGCAGGAGAGTTTTTCAAGATTTTCTATCGTGGTCCGCAGGATGACAAGGAGCGCTACTACCGTGTGCAGTTTACTGAAATGCCCATCACCCTTTTCCCGGAGCGCAACAGGGGTAAAAAGAGCGAAGCGATACCAGCTATCGCACTGGAAACCATTCTGGTTGTTCGGCCACGAAAAATGAATTTGCATTATATGCTGGATGAGCAGAAAGGGGTTCTTGAAAATACAGGAAATACCTTTTTTAAAATCATTGTTCAAAAGGGGTGCAATTCGACCGATGATGAAGCGACCATTCGCTATATTCTACCAGGAGAAACGTACCGAAGCCCCGAACTGAAAGCACAAAATAAAAAATTTATAGTGGCTTTGCAAAAGTATATCCCTGTTGGTAGTGGATGTTTTACACATGCCTCATAAAATTGGAACAAACTATTCTTGTATTGCTAACTATCTGGTGTGAATATATTCTGTATCGTATGTGAATCTCGTCAAAGATAAAAATAAGAGTTTATCTGGATGAAAAAAATAATTAACGGTCAGGTTTTATACGATTCAGAGCAGAGGGTATTAAGTGTGCAAGGTGAAAGGATTATCCTCTCTGCACCAACCTCAAGGTTACTGGAACTTTTTATTGATAATAACTATAAGCAAGTAAACCGGGAACTGATCATCGAAGAGGTCTGGGGAAAACATGGCATGATACCCTCAGGGCATAGCCTAAATAAAAGCGTGAGCATATTGCGCAAAGCTTTTTCATCGTTAGGCTTGAACAATATAATCGTCACGATCCCGCGCGAAGGGTTCCTTTTTCAGGCCCGGGTCAGCAGCGTGAATGATGATATCAAGAGTAAAAGAATGACGACCACCCAGTTAGATATTGTTGATAAGGCTTTTCAGTATAGACGGTGGCCGCAGCTTATCCTATGGTGTGTTTTCACTTTTACTGTCTGTGCAGTTATGGTTTTTTTTCTCATATTAATGTTTCGCAATAACGATGGGGTAGTACATATATTGAAATCCGGCTCGTGTGATTTTTACACCACAGATGATAATTCATCAGTGAAGTTATCCCGATTTTTGAATTCACCAAATTGGCAAAAACACAGTTCCATTTGTGAAGGAAGAGATAAAGTCATCATATTTTATGATGACAATAACTTATCGGCAGGTAATAAACTGAAAGAGTATTTCTTTAGCGTGTGTAAAATGGAGCAAAAAGGAACGGTGCATGAGTGCGAAAATTATCTTTATTAGTATGTTCGCTGCGGTCATGGTGATATTTCTTTTTTTGCTTAATTACCCTCGTATTCCATCGGCTTTTGTGTGTACGGCTAAAAGCCATGTTTTTCTCCATACTCAAAAAGAGGGGGTGAGCATTGAAGGTGAGGTTTTGTTAGTTTTGAGGATTTCCTCTGCAGAGGAAGGTGCTTTCTCACAAGTTGGGGTGCTGGATGTTAACGGTAAACATTATGCTATTAATCGCTCCACTACCTTGAGCTTCCTTAGAGAAGACAGTGATGGTTATTTGCGTACGCAACGCATTGCGGTGGTAAAAAATGATAACGATGACTTGCCTGATGAAATAACCAACCTGCTCATGTCTAAGCAACAACTCTTTTATTACAAGATCATACATATCACCGATAACGTTTATGGGGTCAGGGATCTACGGCGCACGCTGATGGTCTGTCGAGCAAAGTAACGTGACAATGAGGACTTCTCTTTGGCGTGATTCTCTTCATCTTGTTAGTTTCACAGACATTAATTCTGTATTTTTTCTTTTTATTCTTATTTTATTTTGTCTGGTTCTGAATGTAAGTGCATTAATTTGTACTGTATTAGGATAAGGAAAATTTCTGTATCTGCTGCGGAAATATTCTTATCATTGTGGAAAAAATATGATCTTGACGGAGGGAGGGACCATTAAGGTTAACCATTTCTTGTTCTTGTTTTATTAAGGCGGATATTGTCTACCGGGCATTGGATGTTTTGCGAAAACCAAAGCAAATATAATCTTTCTCTCTGTACGATAGAAGGAAGCGATTTTCAATTAAACTTTTACGGTGATAATTATGAACACGAAAAAAGTCTTTCTGCTCAGTTACGACATTTATCTTTTCTCAGGAATAAGATCATTTCTGCCTAATCTGGTACTCGTTGATTCTGGAACGTTTGTTTCTGATTCAGACATTTTAATGCCACAGTACAACAGCTGTTTGTTAATCATTGATAACAGAGTGCCATTTTGTATAATACAAAAATGGCTGCAAAGAAATAGCAGTCAGTTTATCTATGTTAACAGTGTTGTTCTCACGATGAGTAAAAGTAAATGTATCAATCGAGGCTGTGAAAATAGTGAGTCTGTTAACGCTAAAGTAAGCTGTAATAGCCTTATTTCTGTTCTAAAGACTAAATTGATGTCAAATGTGCAGGGGGGCGCTCCGTCAACATTGGGCTACGTTGATAGATTCCATTTAAGTGATTTTGAACAAGAGATGATTTACGCCTCTTTCACTAAAATGGGGCTGGAAGAATTTTGCAAGGCAAATTCTTTAACGCCAAAATCGCTCTATCGTTATCGAGATAAAATAACTCATCGCCTGAATTTTGATAACTTTAATGAGACTATAATTTATCTTTCCAGAAATGGTTTTTTGGCAGAACGATGGGGGGCACATGACAACAAGACAAGCCAAACAATGACAGAGGGTATATTTGATAGCAACGAAGCTAATAGATTAACTCTGGCTTTGAAAAATGATGAGATTGTGCCTTATTTTCAACCCATCGTCGGAAGTAAAGGAGAACTGCGTGGCGTTGAGGTGCTGGCGCGGTGGCCTTCAGGCCACAACTATGCCATTTCTCAACGTGAGTTCATCCCGCTGGCGGAAAGTAGTGGTCAAATAAACGATCTGACAAGTTATCTGATGAATAAGGTCGCGAGTCATTTAAATCACGATATTACCTGGCAGGGACAGTCTTTCTTTGTGGCGTTTAATGTGAGCCCCTCAAATTTGAGTAACCCTGTTTTCTATTGGGAATGCCTCAATTTTTTGGAATTAACGGAATCAGTGCCAATAAAATTAATGATTGAGATTACTGAAAACCAGACATTGGTAGTCACGCCTGCAATAAAAGAGTTAATCCGTTCATTACGTAACCGGGGTGTCCTCTTTGCACTGGATGATTTTGGAACGGGATACGCGAACCTGTGTTGTCTGAATGAACTCGAGCTGGACGTGATTAAGATTGATAAGATCTTTATCAAAGGGATCCATGCAGAAGATCAGAGGCTGCCGATGCTGGAATCGATCATTAATCTGGCTGGCATTCTGGGGTTACGTACTGTTGCAGAGGGCGTGGAGTATGCCTGTCAACGCGAATGGCTTATCGCCCATAAGGTTGATTTCCTGCAGGGGTATTATTTCATGCCACCTATGGCACTGGCTGAATTTCATCGCTATATGCAGCAGTATGGCTCCGCAGCAATAGGGTCTGCATGGAGGAGAAAAAGACTAAATTCAGACCCAATGCAAGTGGAGCGTTGTCGCTCACTATAGATACCGATACTGAGGCCCCACGAGATGATCGAGGGGCCTCAGTTTGTGTATTTAACTAAACATCACCTGCGCCCAGCGCGCCAGCCCCGCCGTGACGGAGCCAAAGTCATCGCCGCCGGCAATTGGAATGCCCGGCAGCTGTTTTGCCAGAGCTTTCTTGATCAGCGGCGAACGGGCGCTACCGCCGGTCAGGTAAATCACGTCCGGCTTCTCTTTGCCGTTCTCCAGCGCCAGTTGCACCTGTTCCAGAATGCGCTGCAGCGGCTGGGCGAGCGCGGTTTCCAGTCCTTCCTGAGAAATGGCGGTTGCCAGATCTTCACTGATAAACGGCAAGGAAACCGCGTGCTCCGGGCGATCGGAGAGGGCGATTTTGCTCTCTTCGGCAGTACGCACCACGCGATAACTCAGACGCTGACGCCAGACTTTGTAGAGCAGGGCGACCTTGTCGGCCTCCCGGGCATCGCGCACCATATCGTTCAGGAAGCGGCCATTCGCGCTGCTGTAAAAATCGCTCTGCGCGGGGACGTCGTTGATGGCGATAGCGTTCCACCAGGGCAGGATCGGCAGAGCGATCCCCTTTTCCGTTTGCCCACCCATGCCCAGCAGTGGCATCAGGCTCTTAAAGGCGAGCGCGATATCCAGATCGTTACCGCCCACGCGGCAGCCGCTGTGCCCCAGCAGGCTGTTTTCGCGGTCACGACGGTTATGCCACTGCGGCCCCATCAGCAGCAGTGAGCAGTCGGTGGTGCCCCCGCCGATGTCGACGACCAGCACGCGCTTCTCTTCTGTCAGCGTGGCTTCAAAATCCAGCCCCGCCGCCACCGGCTCATACTGGAATACCACGTCGCGAAAGCCCGCGCGGTGCGCGGCACGCTCAAGGATCCCCTGCGCCTGCTGGTTAGCCTCGTCGCCACCCAGCCCCTGGAAGTTGATCGGACGGCCAATGACCGCCTGATCGATTGTCTCCGGTACCTGGGTTTGCGCCTGATTGCGAATGTGCAGCATCATGGCGCAGACCAGATCTTCAAACATCGCCACCTGCTGCGGCTTCAGCCCGCTGGCGCCGAGAAACGATTTTGGCGATTTAACGAAGTAGACCTCTTCCGGGTCGTCAATGTAGTGTCCGAGCGACGAGAGGCCGAACTGGACGCTCGACGGTGTGACGTCGATATCTTCTTCGCGGTTAAAACTGACGGCCCGGCGCAGCAACGCTTGTGATTCCGCCGCCGTGGCCGGAACCTGATGGTGGCGGAACAGCCATTCGCTGACCGCTTCGCGGGTTGGTGCGCAGAGCATTGACGGCAGCAGCGTACTCTCGTTTTCCATTTTCAGGAGCAATGGTTGTCCGTTTTGCATAATCGCAACCGAACAGTTCGCCGTACCGTAGTCGAATCCAATAAACACGATTAATCCCCATGCCAGTGAGAAGGGGCGAGACTTTAGCGGAATGCCCGACCGGCGACAACAGGAATATGAAAGCAAGGCGAAACAAGGCCTTTCGGTTTATGCTGAGGTGAACAAAAAAGGAGTGACAATGTATACCCTGACCTGGCAACCCCCTTACGACTGGCAATGGATGTTTGGCTTTCTTGGCGCGCGTGCGGTGGAAGGGATCGAGACGGTTACCGAACGCTACTACGAGCGCAGTTTCACCTGCCAGCGACACCAGGGGATCTTTCGCGTCACCCCGGATCTGAACACCCATACGCTCAACGTCACGCTTAGCCCGGGGTTAATCCCGGTTGCGCAGACCTGTCTTGAACGCATCGCAGGTCTGTTCGATCTTGCCTGCGATCCGCAGCAAATTCAGCAGGCGCTGGGCGACCTGGGCGCTGCGCGGCCAGGGTTGCGCTTACCGGGGGCGATGGATGCCTACGAGCAGGGCGTGAGAGCGATCCTGGGGCAACTGGTCAGCGTGGCGATGGCGGCGAAGCTGGCCTCACGGGTGGTGGCCCTGTGCGGCGAACCGGTAAAAGATGCGCCGGGCTATTTGTGCTTTCCCACACCTGAGGTGCTGGCTACGGTGGATCCGCTGGCGCTGAAGGCCCTCGGCATGCCGGTCAAACGGGCGGAGTCGTTGATTCATCTGGCCCGCTCCGTGGTCGACGGCACGTTTCCGCTGTTCCCGCCTGCGGATATTGAGGCCGGGATGAAAGCCTTACAGCAGCGGCCGGGGATAGGGCGCTGGACGGCAAATTACCTTGCCCTGCGCGGCTGGCAGGCGAAAGATGTGTTCCTCCCGGATGACTACCTGATTAAGCAACGCTTTGCCGGCATGACGCCCGCGCAAATTCGCCGCTACGCCCAGCGCTGGCAGCCGTGGCGCTCTTACGCCCTTTTGCACATCTGGTATACCGACGGCTGGACGCCATCAGTTGATGGCGAAATAGCTGGTGTTCAGCAGTAGATCCAGCGGCTGCGGCTCACCGATGGTGTCACCGAAAATAAAATCAACGCCGATGCCGGAGAGCGTATCCATCATGATGGGCTGGTTACACGGACCGGCGATGGTACGCATCCCCAGACGCTGGGCATGGCCCTGAATAATGGTGACCATCATCTCATCCATCAGGTTGCCGTGCACATTGGTCACCACTTCGGCGTCCAGCATCAGATAATCAGCCACGTTGGCACCAAGGTGGCTAAAGAGCTCCATGTTGCGTCCCGCCTGGCTGAGCACCATACGGCAGCCAGCGTGGCGGAGCTTTTGTAGCCCCGTCTGGACGTTTGGATCCGGGCTTGCCACAACGTCGATCGCGATGACCAGATGCAGCAGACGGCCCGGTAAAGGCCCTTTATCCAGCAGGTCGAGCAATTCGTCGATCAGCGTGGTGCTGGCTAAACCCGCGGCGGACAGGGGAAGGGCGACCCCGAGGCCTTTTTTGGCAACCGGAGCGGCATACGCGCGGAAGAATTCGCTAAATATACGGCGGTCCAGCGCATGTAAAAGCTCAGGCTCCGCCAGGCCGGAACGGAAGGCGTGCTCTTCCAGCACTTCTCCCTGGCTGGTCCACAGGCGCAGCGAAATCAACCAGAAGTTGCAGCTTTCCGGGATGCGCGGGGAGGCCACGCTGCGGGCGATCATCATCAGATGGTTGTCTTTGATCATATGCCACTGTTCATCAAGCGACATCATGCTGCGCGCGCTGTGTGCCCGCTCCTGCTGCGGCTCGTACACTGTCACCACGCCGCGACCGTTGTTTTTCGAGGCGTAGCAGGCAATGTCGGCCTGGGACATGACTTCCGAGGCCTGATGATTATTTTCATCAATCAGCGTGATCCCCGCGCTGGCGCCGATCCGGTGCAGGCGACCTTCCCACATAAAGTGATAGTCGTTGATGGTATGGACCAGCCGACCCGCAATATAGCGGGCACTTTCAATATTGCAGTCCGGCAGCAGCAGCCCGAATTCATCCCCGCCCAGACGCGCCAGCACGTCGCTGGAGCGCAGCATGGTCAGCATCAAGGACGCAAGCTCCCGCAACAGGGCGTCGCCCGCCGCGTGGCCTGCGGTATCGTTGACGGCTTTGAAGCGATCGAGATCGATAAACACCAGCGCATGTCGCTGGCGCGTCTCCTGCACGGTTTGCAGCAGCCGCTTGAGGTGATTTTCGAAACTGACCCGGTTTGCCAGATGGGTGAGGGCATCGTGAGAAGCGCTATAACTGAGCTGACGCAGCATTTTGCGCGATTCGGTGACGTCCTGAATAACCAGCACCGAGCCGATATTCTGCCCGTCCAGCGTGCTGAGCGGGGTGATGCTGTAATGGATATCAAAAACGCCGCCGGTACGGCAGTTCAGCACCACATCCTGCTCGATATCTGAACGGGACATATCGCCGCTGTGAATATTCTCCATCAGCGGCCCTTTTTCGCCGAAGGTGATATGCAGAACCTTTAGCACCGGCTGGCCGATGGCCTCGGTTTGCAGCCAGCCGCTCATTTTCTCGGCGACCGGGTTCATAAAGGTGACATTCATGTCGACATCGGTACACAGCACTGCTTCGCCGATGGAGTCGAGGGTAATGTGCAAACGCTCTTTTTCCTGGAACAGGGCCTCATTGAGCTGCTTCACTTCGGTCATGTCCATATTGATACCGAGCAAGCGTTCGACTTCCCCCTGTTTGTTCAGGACCCGGTTCGCCAGGGAGCGAATATGGCGTACCCCCTCTTTCACGCGAATACGGAATTCAAGCTTAAACGGCAGCCGTGAAATGAGTGATTCCCGAAGCACTTTTTCCGCATGGGCGCGATCTTCAGGCAGCATCGTATCGTGCCAGAGCTGCCACGTAGGTTTGATGTGCGGCGGGATTTCATACAGCTCAAACATCCGCTTATCCCAGCTGATGATGTCCGGCTCAAGATCCCACTCCCAGATGCCAATGCCGCCCGCTTCATTGGCAAGGGTAATGCGCTCCATCAGCCGTTTATTGACCCATTCGGTCTGCTTCAGATCGTTAATATCTTCAATCTGGGCAATGAAATAGAGCGGTGAACCGTCGGCATGACGTACAACCGAGACGGCAAGTAGCGCCCAGACCACTTCGCCGCTGCGGGTGTAGTAGCGCTTCTCAAGGGTGTAGGTGTTGATATCCCCATTGACCAGTTGTTCAAGCTGTTCGAGATCGGTGTGCAGATCTTCTGGCCAGGTTAGCTGCTGGAAGGTGAGCGACTGCAGCTCCGTCTGGCTGTAGCCGAGAAAGTTACACAGCGCTTTATTGGCCTGCAGCCATTGGCCGTCAATGCTGACCAGCGCCATGCCAATAGCTGAATACTCCATCGCATTACGAAAACGCTCTTCACTTTCAGTGATGTGTTTTCGCTCTGCGCGAAAGGCATACATCACCATGGTCATGACGTTGGCTGGCAGAAGCAGCATCAGGAACGGCAGCCAGGGGGCATTCAGCATCGCGCCGGTGTGCTGCGTGGTCAGTGCCTCCGGGTTATGGGCAATCATCAGCGAAACCACCATCACGGTGACCAGAAACACCATAAAGGCTTCCATGCGCGGCAGGCGCACAGCGCTCCACATCAGCAGAACAATGACGCAGGTAAAAGGCCACGGCAGCCAGACGATGGCCGCCCAGCTAAGGACCAGCGTCACGGCCATGGTTACCAGCGTTTCCAGCAGCAGCTTCGGGTCTCGATGGCGCAGGAGATAGTGCGGCTTAAACAGTAACCCTAATGGCACCAGGGCCAGTGCGCCAACCGCTTCAGACAAGACCCACACGAGGAAATTACGTAGCGGCTCCGGGCTGGGTATCAGTAAATGCACCAGCACACCGCCCACCAGCGGGGGGATCAGCGCGCTGCCAATGGCCAGGCGGATCCAGTCATTCAGATTCTGCAGCGGGTTGTACCAGGGGAGCAGTTTGCGCAGTAATAATGCACCAACCACCGCTTCCACTACGTTAATGGCGGTATAGGTCGGATTAATCGACGACCAGGAGAAGAGCATCCACGAGGCCAGAATATTGCCAAACGAACAGGCCAGGGCAATACCGGGCCACATTTTTCCGGCGTGGCGATAAAACGCCACCATCATAATGGCGGTGGGAAACCAGAGCGGAGCCAGCAGCGCGCCGAAGCGGGTCAACTCCAGCGAAAAAAGGGTAAAGATAAAGGTGACCAGGCCCAGACAGACAAGTCGCATAAGAGGATGTGGGGTGGTAACCAAAACCCGCTGGTGTTGTTTATTCATTACCGCTTTATCCAGAGACGCCATGCCGTCGGGAGTGAAGGTCCGGACGAGTGAATGTGCTAATTTGGTTTATGCTAGTACAAACAATTTACAATTCATATGGCGACTGCTCATAATTTGACATCATAGATTTATTAAATAGTTAGTGTTTAAAAAAATCCTGTTAAACGCTGAAAAAACGCGCGTAAAAATTTCACTCAGGGAACATGACGTCACTTTTCAGCCTGTCTCGCATAACCTGCGCTTTCGACTGGTATCACGCCCGTGAAATCCCTATAATTGCCGCGTTTGACGCTCCGGCGTCGTCCTTCCTTAACATCCAGGTTAATCAGGTCGCTAAATTTATGACTGATAAGTCTCATCAGTGCGTCATTATAGGCATTGCCGGCGCATCGGCTTCAGGTAAAAGTCTTATTGCCAGTACGCTTTACCGCGAACTGCGTGAACAAGTTGGTGATGAGCACATCGGCGTCATTCCCGAAGACAGCTATTACAAAGACCAATCCCATCTGTCGATGGAAGAGCGCGTAAAAACGAACTATGACCATCCTAATGCCATGGATCACAGCTTGCTGTTCCAGCATTTAGAAGCGCTCAAGAGCGGCCAGGCGATTGAACTGCCTGTTTATAGTTACGTGGAACATACCCGCACGCAGGAAACGATTCGCATTGAGCCAAAGAAGGTGATTATCCTTGAAGGCATCCTGCTTCTGACCGACGCGCGTCTGCGCGAGTCAATGAACTTCTCCATCTTTGTTGATACCCCGCTGGACATCTGCCTGATGCGCCGCATCAAGCGTGACGTGAACGAACGTGGCCGTTCAATGGACTCCGTCATGGCGCAGTACCAGAAAACCGTTCGCCCAATGTTCCTGCAATTTATTGAACCATCCAAACAATACGCCGATATTATCGTGCCGCGCGGAGGCAAAAACCGCATTGCCATTGATATCTTAAAAGCGAAAATCAGCCAGTTTTTTGAATAAGCCGCGCGAATTGTGTACCGTTCAGAGATAACCTGCTTTGCCCTGAGTCTTTATCCTCAGGGCACGATGCACGAAAGGAGAGAGTGCCATGCGTCTTTGTGATCGCGATATAGAAGCCTGGCTGGATGAAGGCCGCCTGTCTATTACCCCACGTCCACCCGTGGAGCGTATCAATGGTGTCACCGTTGATGTGCGACTGGGGAATAAATTCCGCACCTTCAGCGGCCATACCGCACCGTTCATCGACCTTAGCGGGCCGAAGGATGAAGTCAGCGCCGCGCTTGATCGCGTGATGAGTGACGAAATCGTTATCGACGAAGGCGAAGCCTTTTATCTGCATCCGGGCGAGCTGGCGCTGGCGGTGACCTTTGAATCGGTGACGCTGCCCGCGGATCTGGTGGGCTGGCTTGATGGCCGTTCCTCTCTGGCGCGTCTGGGGTTGATGGTACACGTGACCGCGCACCGTATCGATCCAGGCTGGTCGGGCCGAATCGTGCTGGAGTTTTTCAACGCCGGTAAACTGCCGCTGGCGCTGCGCCCGGGCATGATGATTGGTGCGCTGAGCTTTGAACCGCTGACGGGTCCGGCCGATCGTCCTTACAACCGCCGTCAGGACGCAAAATACCGCGACCAGCAGGGTGCGGTTGCCAGCCGTATTGATAAAGACTGATCGTTAGTCCATTGAGGATGCCATGAGAAGAGTTCTGACAACGCTGATGATTTTGCTGGTGGTGCTGGTTGCTGGCCTTTCAGCGTTGGTTCTGCTGGTTAACCCGAATGATTTCCGCGCCTATATGGTGCGGCAGGTCGAAGCCCGCAGTGGTTATCAACTGAAGCTGGATGGGCCGCTGCGCTGGCACGTCTGGCCCCAGCTCAGCATTCTCTCTGGCCGCATGTCGTTAACCGCGCCGGGGGCTGCGCAGCCCCTGGTGTCTGCCGATAACATGCGCCTTGATGTGGCGTTAGTTCCGCTCTTTTCGCACCAGTTGCAGGTCAACCAGGTGATGTTAAAAGGCGCGGTGATTCAGCTGACGCAACAAACTGAAGCCGTGCGTAACGCGGATGCGCCGGTTGCGCCGCGGGAAAATACCTTACCTGATGAACCGTCGGATACGGGCTGGTCATTCGATATTGGCAAACTGAAGGTGGCCGATAGCGTTCTGGTTTTCCAGCATGAAGACGATGAGCAGGTCACCGTACGGAATATCAATCTTAAGATGGAGCAGGATGAGCACCATCTTGCTTCGCTGGAGTTTAGCGGACGGGTCAACCGCGATCAGCGCGATCTCACCCTGTCTCTGAATGCCAGCGTCAATGCGTCGGATTATCCGCACCAGCTTACCGCCGACATTCAGCAGCTGAACTGGCAACTGACAGGAGCCGATCTCCCTGCCCAGGGGATTGCCGGTCAGGGAACGATGCAGGCCGTCTGGCGTGAAGAGTTAAAACAGCTGGAGATGAATAATCTCAACCTGCAGGCGAACGACAGCAGCCTGAAAGGGCAGGCGAGCGTCATTCTGGAGGCGAAGCCGAAATGGGTGCTCAATCTGCAGTTTGACAAGCTCAACCTGGAAAACCTGCTTCCTCCGCCTCCGGCGAGCGCTACGGACAACGATCCCGCGCAGCTCGGGCAAAACCAGGGGAAACAGACGCGTCCGGTTATCTCGTCTAATCTCGATCAGCCGGACTATAACGGTCTGCGGGGCTTCACGGCGGACATTCTGCTGAAGGCCAACAGCCTGCGCTGGCGCGGTATCGATTTCACCGACGTGAGCAGCCAGATGTTCAACCAGAACGGTTTGCTGGTGATCTCCGAACTGAGCGGCAAAATGGGCGCCGGGCACCTTTCCCTGCCGGGCACGCTGGATGTGCGTAAAGAGGCCTCGACTGCGGAATTTCAGCCGCGTCTCGACAACGTTGAGATTGGCACCATCCTGAAAGCCTTTGACTACCCCATCTCCATGACGGGTCAACTGACGCTGGCGGGGGATTTCTCGGGCACGAAGATCGATGCTGATGCTTTCCGCCGCGACTGGCAGGGGCAGGCTCACCTTGAACTGAAAGATGCCCGCATGGAAGGGCTCAACTTCCAGCAGCTGGTACAGCAGGCGGTGGAGCGTAGCAGCGAAGTTAAAGCGCAGGAAAATTACGACAGCGCCACGCGTCTCGACAGCTTTAGCAGTGACCTGACGCTCGACAATGGGCAGCTCTCTCTGAACGGCATGCAGGGGACCTCCTCACTGTTGTCATTAACCGGCGAGGGCAAGCTGGATCTGGTAAAAGAGACGGCAGATACCCACTTCAACGTTCAGGTGCTGTCCGGCTGGCAGGGTGAAGGTAAGCTGATCGACTTCCTGAAAGAGACGCCGGTACCGCTGAGCGTATATGGCCAATGGCAGTCGCTGAACTACAGCCTGCAGGTGGATCAGATCCTGCGCAAGCATCTGCAGGATGAAGCCAAACGTCGGTTGAACGACTGGGCGGATCGCAATAAAGATACCCAAAACGGGAAGGACGTGAAGAAGCTGCTCGATAAGCTGTGATGCCTGTTGTGCCAGTGCGGCCTGATGCCCTCACCCCATCCCTCTCCCACGGGAGAGGGAGCAACGTGTTTTTCCTACACCTCAAAATCCATCTCGTCTTCGTCGCGCAGCGGTATCAGCTGCACCTTCTGCACGCGATGGTTTTCAATCTGCAGCGTCTTGAGCATATAGTCGCCTACCTGAACTTCTTCACCCGGCTGGGGAATGCGCTGCAGATACTCCATCAGCAGACCCGCAATGGTGTGATACTCGCGCTTTTCATCCAGCGGCAGGGGAACATACTGGACCAGGTCTTCAAGCGGCATATGGCCGTTGGCCGTCCATGAACCGTCCGCGTTTTTCTGAATGTCGTGGCGCGCATCGATTTCATCCACTTCGTTTGGCAAATTACCGGCGATGGTTTCCATCACGTCGCTGAGCGTGACCAGCCCCTCAACCGAACCAAACTCATCCACCACAAAGGCAAAGTGCGTACGCGCGTTACGGAATTGCTCAAGGGCAGAGAGCAGCTGCAGCCCCTCCGGGAACACCAGCGGCTGGCGCACCAGGGCGCGCAAATTGAGTGCCTCACCGTGCAACTGCTGTTGCAGCAGGTCAATGACGTGCACCACGCCCAGCAGCTCCTCTTCCTCGTCACCCCCCGTCACGACCACCCGGGTATGCTGGTTTCTGTCCAGCAGGGCGCGGATCTGCTCTTCCGGGGCGGTGAGGTCGATATGTTCGATGTCATGGCGCGACGTCATGATGCTGCTGACCGTGCGCTGGTTAAGATTGAGCACCCGCTCAATCATCAGCCGCTCCTGCGGGTTGAAGATCTGCCCGTCACTGTGATCGGCCAGCATCGCGGAGGATTCGGCATCCAGTTCCGCATCTTCTTTCTTCCCGCTGAGCAGGCGCATCACCGTGTCGGCGGTGCGTTGACGTAATGTCTGATTTGCCGAGAGGAAGCGGCGGCGGTTGAAAATCGCCAGCTGGTTAAGCGCCTCAATCATGACGGAGAAACCAATGGCGGCGTAGAGATAGCCTTTCGGAATGTGGAACCCAAAGCCGTCTGCCACCAGGCTAAAGCCAATCATTAACAGGAAACTCAGACAGAGAATCACAATGGTCGGGTGGCTGTTCACAAACCGGGTCAGCGCTTTACTTGCCATCACCATCAGCGTAATGGCAATGATCACCGCAGCCATCATCACCGCCAGATGGTCGACCATCCCGACGGCGGTAATGACGGAGTCCAGGGAGAAGACCGCATCGAGCACCACAATTTGCGCCACCACCGGCCAGAATTTAGCCCCACGCCGCTGGGTGGGGTTTTCGCTGTCTTTGCCTTCGAGCCGCTCGTTCAGTTCTACCGTGGCTTTAAAAAGCAGGAACAACCCGCCGAAGAGCATGATCAAATCACGCGCGCTAAAGCTCAGGCCGTGAACGGAGAAAAGGGGCTTTGTCAGGGTCACCAGCCAGGAGATTGAGGCCAGCAGCAGCAGTCGCATCACCATCGCCAGCAGCAGGCCCGTTACGCGCGCACGGTCGCGCTGCGCCGGGGGGAGTTTTTCGGCGAGGATGGCGATAAAGACCAGGTTATCAATACCGAGCACTAATTCGATGACGACCAGCGTAACCAGCCCGGCCCAGATTGATGGATCGGCAATCCATTCCATAGTAATCGCAATACCTTCTGTTATATGAGCAATGTCACACTTCGATCATGGATAAAGCCAGGGGAAATTGCAATGCCGGGCTGAGATTTCTCTTAATACGATCCGGCAAAAAGGAAGAACAATGCGGAATCTGTAAATAAGCTAAATACGTAGATTTAATTACGGCGAACGCATTTTAGGATATATCGCAATAAATGGTTTTTATTTTAATTTTGTCAATATAAAGAAAATCCTAAAACGTCAAAACTTTGCTCTTAATATTAATCTTAAAAACCGTTATTAGGACAGTTGTCTCCTTGCCTGCTATTAGGTTAGCTGCAACAATTCTCCCAGCATCAAATGTTAAATCTCCTTGTTGCTATTATTGTTCCGGTCTTCAGTGATGGTTATTCATTATCTGCCGTGTATCGCAAGCGGCTGATATATTTCCAGAAGGCCTTATCAAAGAGGGTGTCTATCCATAACGCATTGTTTAGTCAGTGGATTGGTAACTGAAAGCCAAGGGCGGTAGCGTGCCTGAAAGCGTGTGAATCAGCCTCGATTATTCTGTCAATAGCCAATGGATGAATAAGCTTTTTTTAGGACTGATGCCAGTTATATTTCTATTTGAACAACTGCATGCTGAAAGCCAAATCGACCCGGCTTATTTAATTGCACAGGATAATTACTCTGCCAAAGTGATAAATAATCAATGATGAAATCCAAAATGAAATTGATGCCATTATTGGTGTCTGTGACCTTGATGAGTGGTTGTACAGTCTTTCCCGGCAGCAATATGTCAACAATGGGTAAGGATGTGATCAAACAACAGGATGCTGATTTTGATCTCGACAAAATGGTGAATGTTTATCCACTGACACCACGTCTGGTCGAACAATTACGTCCACGTCCAAATGTTGCGCAGCCGAATATGTCTCTGGACCAGGAAATTGCCTCCTACCAGTACCGCGTAGGTCCGGGTGACGTGATTAACGTTACCGTGTGGGACCATCCGGAATTGACCACGCCAGCGGGCCAATACCGCAGCTCAAGCGACACCGGTAACTGGGTGCAGTCTGATGGCACCATGTTCTATCCCTATATCGGCAAAGTACACGTTGCCGGGAAAACCCTTGCCGAAATCCGTAGTGATATTACCGGCCGCTTAGCGCAGTACATCGCCGATCCGCAGGTGGACGTTAATATCGCCGCATTCCGTTCGCAAAAAGCCTATATCTCCGGACAGGTGAACAAATCTGGCCAGCAGGCCATCACCAACGTGCCGCTGACCGTGCTGGACGCCATTAACGCCGCGGGCGGCTTAACCGACGGTGCCGACTGGCGCAACGTCGTTCTGACCCACAACGGCAAAGAACAACGCATTTCTCTGCAGGCGCTGATGCAAAACGGCGACCTGACCCAGAACCGTCTGCTCTATCCGGGCGACATTCTGTATGTACCGCGTAATGACGATCTGAAAGTCTTCGTGATGGGTGAAGTGAAGAAACAGAGCACCCTCAAAATGGACTTCAGCGGCATGACCCTTACCGAAGCCCTGGGTAATGCAGAGGGTATCGATCTCACCACCTCTAATGCCACCGGTATCTTCGTGATCCGTCCGCTGAAAGGCGAGGGCAGTGCGAAAGGCAAGATTGCCAATATTTACCAGCTGGATATGTCCGATGCGACTTCTCTGGTAATGGCAACGGAGTTCCGCCTCCAGCCTTATGACGTGGTGTATGTCACCACCGCACCGGTTGCCCGCTGGAACCGTCTGATCAACCAGTTGCTGCCAACCATCAGTGGCGTTCGCTACATGACGGATACGGCGCGCGACATTCATACCTGGTAATCCGCGATGTTTAATAAAATTCTGGTGGTATGCGTGGGGAACATTTGCCGTTCCCCAACGGCTGAGCGGTTGCTGAAACACTACCAGCCCGAGCTCACCGTCGAATCTGCAGGGCTGGGCGCGCTGGTCGGTAAAGGTGCCGATGAAAGCGCCGCGAGCGTGGCCCGCGATCACAACCTTTCTCTTGACGGGCACTGCGCCCGCCAGGTCACCGGCCGCATGTGCCGGGAGTATGACCTGATCCTGACGATGGAAAAACGCCATATTCACTCGCTATGCGAAATCGCACCGGAGATGCGCGGCAAAGTGATGCTGTTTGGTCACTGGGAAAACGAACGCGAAATCCCCGATCCCTATCGCAAAAGCCGTGAGGCCTTTGAGGCGGTGTATACCTTACTTGACCAGTCTGCCCGTCAGTGGGCGCAGGCACTGAAAGCTCAGCAGGGATAACAATGACAGAAAAAACAAAACCTTCTGCCGCCCCGATTTCGGGCAGTGATGAAATCGATATTGGTCGCCTGGTCGGCACCGTCATAGAGGCGAAGTGGTGGGTACTTGGGATCACCGCCGTGTTTGCCGCCGCGGCGATCGTCTATACGCTGTTTGCGACACCCATCTATAGCGCCGATGCGCTGGTGCAGATTGAGCAGAACACCGGCAACTCGCTGGTGCAGGATATTGGCTCTGCCCTGGCGAACAAACCGCCTGCCTCCGAGGCCGAAATTCAGCTGATCCAGTCGCGTCTGGTGCTGGGCAAAACGGTTCACGATCTGGGGCTTGATATCTCCGTTACCAAAAATACCTTCCCGATATTTGGTGCCGGCTGGGATCGCCTGACCGGGCACAGCAACGACACGGTAAAAGTTACCGACTTTGTGCTGCCGAAAGGGAGCGCGGATCAAACCTTTACCCTGACCGTGCTAGGGCCGAAGCAGTATCAGCTGACCAGCGACGCAGGCTTCAGCGCGCGCGGTGAAGTGGGGCAAATGCTGACAAAAGATGGCGTCAGCATGAAGGTGAGCGCTATTCAGGCGCAGGAAGGCAGCGAGTTTACCGTCACCAAATTCTCCACCCTGGGGATGATCAACAATCTGCAAAACAACCTGACGGTCACCGAAAATGGCAAGGACACGGGTGTCCTGAGCATGACCTTTACCGGTGAAGATAAAGATCAAATCCGCGAAATTCTCAACAGCATTACCCGCAACTACCTTGAGCAGAACGTCGAACGCAAGTCGGCTGAAGCGGCGAAAAGCCTGGCCTTCCTCGCCAGACAGCTCCCGGAAGTGCGCGCACGTCTGGATGATGCAGAGAACAAACTGAACGCGTTTCGTCAGGATAAAGACTCCGTCGATCTGCCGCTGGAAGCGAAATCGGTGCTCGATTCGATGGTCAATATTGATGCGCAACTCAATGAGTTGACCTTCAAAGAGGCGGAAATTTCTAAGCTCTACACCAAACGTCACCCGGCCTATCGCACGCTGCTGGAAAAACGTCGCACCCTCGAAGAGGAAAAAGCGAAGCTTAATGACCGCGTCACCGCGATGCCAAAAACGCAGCAGGAAATTGTGCGTCTGACCCGCGACGTGGAATCCGGCCAGCAGGTCTATATGCAGCTGCTGAACAAACAGCAGGAGCTGAAGATTACCGAAGCCAGCACCGTCGGCGACGTGCGTATTGTTGACCCGGCCATTACCCAGCCTGGCGTACTGAAGCCGAAGAAAGCGCTGATTATCCTCGGCAGCATTATCCTCGGCCTGATGCTCTCCATTGTTGGTGTGCTGCTGCGTTCGCTGTTCAACCGCGGTATCGAAAGCCCGCAGGTGCTGGAAGAGAATGGTATCAACGTTTACGCCAGTATCCCGCTCTCCGAATGGCAGAAATCGCATGACCGGGTCAAAAGCGTCAAAGGCGTCAAGCGTTACAAACAGAGCCAGCTGCTGGCAGTGGGTAACCCGACGGACCTGGCAATTGAAGCGGTGCGCAGCCTGCGTACCAGTCTCCACTTCGCCATGATGCAGGCCAAAAACAACGTACTGATGTTAACCGGGGTCAGCCCGTCGATAGGTAAGACCTTTGTCTGTGCCAACCTGGCGGCGGTGGTCAGCCAGACCAATAAACGGGTGCTGCTGATCGACTGCGATATGCGTAAGGGCTATACCCACGAGCTGCTGGGGACCAATAACGTCAACGGTCTGTCGGAAATCCTGCTTGGCAAGGGTGAGATTAGCCAGAGCGCAAAACCGACCAGCATCCCGAAATTTGACCTCATTCCACGTGGTCAGGTGCCGCCAAACCCATCCGAACTGTTGATGAGCGACCGCTTTGCCGAGCTGGTGGAGTGGGCGAGCAAAAACTATGACCTGGTGCTGATCGATACACCACCAATTCTGGCCGTGACCGATGCGGCCGTGGTCGGTCGCCTGGCGGGAACCACGCTGATGGTGGCGCGCTATGCGGTGAACACCCTGAAGGAAGTGGAAACCAGCCTGAGCCGCTTCGAGCAGAACGGCATTGAGGTGAAAGGGGTGATCCTGAACTCCATCTTCCGCCGTGCGACCGGGTACCAGGATTACGGGTATTACGAGTACGAATATAAGTCTGACAGCAAATAACAATCCCCCTCACTCTAACCCTCTCCCGAGGGGAGAGGGAACTGCCCGGTGCAGCTATTCTCCCTCTCCCTTTGGGAGAGGGGCGGGGTGAGGGATCAGGGGAAGACCATGACCACACAACGCCCTTTAGTTTCTATTTATATGCCGACATGGAATCGTCAGCAGCTGGCGATCCGTGCAATCAAATCGGTGCTGCGCCAGGATTACGATAACTGGGAGCTGATCATTGTTGATGACTGTTCCTCTTCGTATGAGCAACTGCAAAAGTTTGTCACTGACCTCAATGACCCGCGTGTCAGCTATACCCATAACGCGATCAACTCCGGGGCGTGTGCGGTGCGTAATCAGGCAATTATGCAGGCCAAAGGGCAGTATCTGACCGGCATCGACGACGATGACGAGTGGACACCAAACCGGCTGTCCATTTTCCTGTCGCACAAGGAACAACTGGTCACGCACGCTTTCCTGTATGCCAACGACTATGTCTGTCAGGGCGAGGTTTACTCGCAGCCTGCCAGCCTGCCGCTGTACCCGAAATCACCATACTCTCGCCGCCTCTTCTACAAGCGCAACATCATCGGCAATCAGGTGTTCACCTGGGCGTGGCGCTTTAAAGAGTGCCTGTTCGATACCGAACTGAAGGCAGCGCAGGATTACGACATCTTCCTGCGAATGGTGGTGGAGTATGGCGAGCCGTGGAAGGTGGAAGAGGCCACGCAGATCCTGCACATCAACCACGGGGAGATGCAAATCACGTCCTCACCAAAAAAATTCTCGGGTTACTTCCATTTCTACCGCAAGCACAAGGATAAGTTTGACCGTGCCAGCCGGAAGTACCAGCTCTTTACCCTCTATCAGATCCGCAATAAGCGGATGACCTGGCGTACCTTGTTGACGCTGTTTTCTGTGCGCAACGGCAAGCGACTGGCTGATGGACTGCGGGGGAAATAATGTTTCTGGAAGATTGCCGCGCTAACAGCTGGAGCCTGCGCCCGTGCTGCATGGTTCTGGCGTACCGCATCGCGCATTTCTGCTCGGTGTGGCGTAAGAAAAATGTTCTGAACAACCTCTGGGCGGCACCGGTTCTGGTGCTGTACCGAATTATCACCGAATGCATTTTTGGCTATGAAATTCAGGCTGCGGCCACCATCGGCCGCCGCTTTACCATTCACCACGGCTATGCGGTGGTCATCAATAAGTTCGTGGTCGCCGGGGATGATTTCACTATTCGTCATGCGGTCACCATCGGCAACCGGGGGCCGGAGAGCCTGGCCTGCCCGGTCATCGGCAACAACGTCGAGCTGGGGGCGAACGTGGTGATCATTGGCGACATTACCATTGGTAACAACGTCACGATTGGTGCAGGCAGCGTGGTGCTGGACAGCATTCCGGATAACGCGCTGGTAGTGGGCGAAAAAGCCCGCGTGAAGGTGATCAAATGAACATTCTGCAATTTAACGTCCGTCTCGCCGAGGGCGGGGCGGCTGGCGTGGCGCTGGATCTGCACCAGCGTGCGCTGCAAAAAGGGCTTCAGTCTCGTTTTATCTACGGCTATGGCAAAGGCGGTAAGAAAAGCGTCAGCCATGATAGCTATCCGCAGGTGCACAAGCAGACGCCACGTCTGACGTCTGTCGCCAACATTGCGCTGTTTCGTCTGTTTAACCGCGATCTGTTTGGCAACCTGAACAACCTCTATCGTACGGTCACGCGCACTTCCGGCCCGGTTGTGCTCCATTTTCACGTGCTGCACAGCTACTGGCTGAATCTGCAAGAGGTGGTGACGTTTTGCCAGAAGGTACAGGCTCACAAGCCGGATACCCGCTTCATCTGGACGCTGCACGACCACTGGAGCGTAACCGGGCGCTGCGCGTTCACCGACGGCTGCGAAGGCTGGAAAAACGCCTGCCAGAAGTGTCCGACATTAACCAATTACCCGCCGGTGAAAGTGGATCGCGCTCACCAGCTGGTGGACGGAAAACGTCAGCTGTTCCGCGACATGCTGTCGCTCGGCTGCACGTTTATCTCCCCAAGCCAGCATGTGGCCGATGCCTTCAACAGTCTGTATGGGGCAGGGCGGTGTCAGATCATCAACAACGGGATCGACGTGGCGACGGAAGCGATTCTGGCCGAGTTGACCCCGGTTGCGGAAACCGCAGGCAAACCGAAAATCGCAATCGTCGCGCATGACCTGCGTTACGACGGCAAAACCAACCAGCAGCTGGTGCGCGACATGATGGCGCTGGGTGACAAAATCGAACTGCATACCTTCGGCAAATTCTCGCCGTTCGATGGCGCTAACGTGGTGAATCACGGGTTTGAAACGGATAAGCGCAAGCTGATGAGCGCCCTCAACGGGATGGATGCGCTGGTGTTCAGCTCGCGCGTGGATAACTACCCGCTGATCCTCTGCGAAGCGCTCTCGATTGGCGTGCCGGTGATCGCCACCCACAGCGATGCGGCGCGTGAAGTGCTGGAAAAATCGGGCGGGAAAACGTTCGCGGAACAGGAGGTGCTGCCGCTGGTGCAACTGCCGAAGCCGCAGATTGCGCAGGCCGTTTTTGGCACTGACCTGGAATCGTTCCGCAACCGCAGCCGCAAGGCCTACAGTGGACAACAGATGCTGGAGGAATATGTCTCGTTCTATCAGAGTCTGTAGTTATCTGCTGCTGCCGCTGATCTATCTGCTGGTCAACGTCAAAATTGCCCAGCTCGGCGAAAGCTTCCCGATAACCATTGTGACCTTCTTGCCTGCTCTGCTTCTGTTGTACGTCGATAAAATCAACCTCAAGAAGCTGATGATTGCCTTAGGGATGGGCTTTGGCCTGACGCTGTTTAACTACATCTTTGGCCAGTCGCTGGATCCCAGCAAGTACGTCACCTCTACCATGCTGTTTGTTTATATTGTCATTATTATTGGCATGGTGTGGAGTATTCGTTTTAAAACTATTTCTCCGCACAATTATCGGAAAATCCTCAGGCTCTTTTATATTGCCGTTGCGTTAATTGTTATGCTTGCTGCACTGGAAATGGCACAAATTATTCTCACCGGTGGTAGCAGCCTGATGGAGATAATTTCGAAATATCTCATTTACAGTAACAGCTATGTACTGAACTTCATTAAGTTTGGCGGTAAGCGTACGACAGCCCTCTATTTTGAACCGGCGTTTTTCGCTCTGGCGTTAATCTCAATTTGGCTCAGCATCAAACAGTTTGGTATCAAAACCCCTAAGACCGATGCTATGATTCTTGCAGGAATCGTTCTGTCTGGTTCGTTCTCAGGGGTCATGACATTTATCCTGTTTTACCTCCTGGAGTGGGCATTCCAGTACCTGAACAAAGATGCGATTAAGAAAAAGCTGCCGCTGGCGATCATCTCCCTGACGGTATTTTTAGTAGGCGTGATATTTGCATTCCCGTATATCTCAGAGCGTCTGGGAGATTTGGGAACGGAAGGCTCATCGTCCTATTATCGCATTATCGGGCCGCTGGTGATGGTGGGTTATTCCTTAACCCATATCGACGGTGTAGTAAGATTCGGCTCACTTTACGAATATGTTGCATCATTCGGAATCTTTAACGGTGCGGATGTCGGTAAAACCATAGACAATGGCCTGTATCTGTTAATTATTTATTTTTCGTGGTTCGCCGTACTGTTGACGCTCTGGTATCTGTTTAAAGTTTTCAAAATGATGATTAACGCGTTTGGGGATAACCAGAACTTTCGCGTGCAGCTTTATCTGTTTACGCCAGTGTCGCTGTTTTTTACGGGGTCAATATTTAGCCCGGAATATGCTTTCTTGATTGTCTGTCCGTTTATTCTGCGCAAAGCGCTTAATATTACGAACGTATGACGAAATGAGGTGATTTATGTTTCTTAGCGTCATTACTGTTGCCTTTCGTAATTACGAAGGGGTGGTAAAAACCTGGCGCTCGCTGCGCAACCTGGCGCGCGATCCGAGTCTCAGCTTTGAGTGGATCGTGGTCGATGGCGGCTCGAACGATGGCACGGCGGAGTTTCTGGAAAAACTCAACGGTGAGTTCAACTTACGCTTCGTTAGCGAGAAAGATAAAGGCATCTACGATGCGATGAACAAAGGCATTAACATGGCGCAAGGCCGTTATGCCATCTTCCTTAACTCGGGCGATGTGTTCCATGACGATGTAGCCCAGTTTGCCCGTCAGCTGGCGCGCCAGAAAGACGACGCGATGTATATTGGCGATGCGCTGCTCGATTTTGGCGACGGGCATAAAATTTGCCGCAGCGCGAAACCCGGCTGGTATATCTATCACAGTTTACCGGCAAGCCATCAGGCCATTTTCTTCCCGGTAAAAGGTCTGAAAAAACAGCCTTACGATCTGCAGTATAAAGTGTCATCAGATTATGCCCTGGCCGCCAGTCTGTATAAATCAGGCTACCCGTTCCGTCGAATTAAAGGGCTGGTGTCTGAATTTTCAATGGGCGGTGTATCCACCTCGAATAATCTGGAATTGTGCCAGGATGCAAAAAACGTACAGCGTAAGATATTACGCGTGCCCGCATTCTGGGCGGAATTGTCTTATTTATTCCGCCTACGCACTACGGGTAAAACGAAAACCTTATATAACAAAGCCTGAATATAAGGAAATGTAATGCAGGATCTTAACGGGTTCACCGTGCCGAAAGGTTTTCGGGGCGGGAACGGAATTAAAGTGCAGTTATGGTGGGCCGTTCAGGCCACCTTATTTGCCTGGTCACCGCAAATACTGTATCGCTGGCGTGCCTTTTTATTGCGTCTGTTTGGCGCAAAAATCGGAAAAAACGTAGTTATTCGTCCATCGGTAAAAATTACTTACCCCTGGAAATTAACGCTTGGCGATTACGCCTGGGTAGGGGATGACGCCGTGTTATATACCCTTGGCGATATCACGATTGGTGCAAACGCAGTGGTGTCACAGAAGTGTTATTTGTGTACCGGCAGCCACGATTTTATGAGTCAGCATTTTGATATTACCGCTTCGCCAATTGTGATTGGCGAAAAATGCTGGCTGGCAACAGATGTATTTGTTGCACCTGGTGTTTCTGTTGGCGATGGCACGGTAGTCGGTGCCCGCAGCAGCGTTTTTAAATCGCTACCGGCAAATAAAATTTGCCGTGGCAACCCCGCAGTGGTGATACGCGAACGCGTTGAAACTGATTAAATTCATAAGTAGAGGAATATAAACATGTCTAAAGTCGCTCTCATCACCGGCGTTACCGGGCAGGATGGTTCTTACCTGGCAGAGTTACTGCTGGAAAAAGGTTATGAAGTTCACGGTATTAAGCGTCGTGCTTCTTCTTTCAACACGGAACGTGTGGATCATATTTACCAGGATCCGCATGCGGCGAACCCGAAATTCCATCTGCACTACGGCGACCTGACCGATACCTCCAACCTGACCCGCATCCTGCAGGAAGTACAGCCGGATGAAGTTTACAACCTGGGCGCGATGAGCCACGTAGCGGTTTCTTTCGAATCCCCGGAATACACCGCTGACGTTGACGCCATGGGTACGCTGCGTCTGCTGGAAGCGATTCGTTTCCTCGGCCTTGAGAAGAAAACCCGTTTCTACCAGGCATCCACCTCTGAACTGTACGGTCTGGTGCAGGAAATCCCGCAGAAAGAGACCACCCCGTTCTACCCACGTTCTCCTTACGCGGTAGCCAAACTGTATGCCTACTGGATCACCGTAAACTACCGTGAATCTTACGGCATGTACGCCTGTAACGGCATTCTGTTTAACCACGAATCCCCACGTCGTGGCGAAACCTTTGTGACCCGTAAAATTACCCGCGCTATCGCCAACATCGCTCAGGGTCTGGAATCCTGCCTGCACCTCGGCAATATGGACTCCCTGCGTGACTGGGGCCATGCCAAAGACTACGTGAAGATGCAGTGGATGATGCTGCAGCAGGAGCAGCCAGAAGACTTCGTGATTGCGACCGGCGTGCAGTACTCCGTCCGTCAATTCGTGGAAATGGCTGCCGCACAGCTGGGTATCAAACTGCGCTTCGAAGGCACTGGCGTGGAAGAGAAGGGGATCGTTGTCTCTGTGACCGGCCATGACGCACCGGGCGTGAAACCAGGTGATGTGATTGTGCAGGTTGACCCGCGTTACTTCCGTCCTGCGGAAGTGGAAACCCTGCTGGGCGACCCAACCAAAGCGCACGAGAAACTGGGCTGGAAACCAGAAACCACGCTGCAGGAGATGGTCTCTGAGATGGTAGCCAAAGATCTTGAAGCAGCGAAAAAACACTCCCTGCTCAAATCTCATGGCTACGAGGTTGCCATCGCGCTGGAGTCCTGAGAATGACAAAACAACGTATTTTTGTCGCCGGTCATCGCGGAATGGTGGGTTCCGCGATTGTTCGCCAGCTGGAACAGCGCGGTGACGTGGAAGTGGTTGTCCGTACCCGCGACGAGCTGAATCTGCTCGATAGCCGTGCGGTACAGGACTTCTTTGCCAATGAACGTATCGATCAGGTGTATCTGGCGGCGGCAAAAGTGGGCGGCATTGTCGCTAACAACACTTACCCGGCAGATTTCATCTACGAGAACATGATGATTGAGAGCAACATCATTCACGCGGCACATCTGCACAACGTGAACAAGCTGTTGTTCCTCGGATCATCCTGTATCTACCCGAAAATGGCGAAACAGCCGATCGCCGAGAGCGAACTGCTGCAGGGGACGCTGGAAGCAACCAACGAGCCGTACGCCATTGCCAAAATTGCCGGGATCAAGCTGTGCGAGTCCTACAACCGTCAGTACAACCGTGACTATCGCTCGGTGATGCCGACCAACCTGTACGGGCCGCACGATAACTTCCACCCGAGCAACTCGCACGTGATCCCGGCGCTGCTGCGTCGTTTCCACGAGGCGACCGCCGAGAACGCACCGGATGTGGTGGTGTGGGGCAGCGGCACGCCGATGCGCGAATTCCTGCACGTGGATGACATGGCCGCGGCCAGCATTCACGTAATGGAGCTGGATCGCGAGGTGTGGCAGGAGAACACCGAGCCGATGCTGTCGCACATCAACGTTGGCACTGGCGTGGATTGCACCATTCGCGAGCTGGCGCAGACTATCGCTCAGGTGGTGGGCTATAAGGGCCGCGTGGTGTTTGACGCCACCAAACCGGACGGCACGCCGCGCAAACTGCTGGACGTCACCCGTCTGCATCAGCTGGGCTGGTATCACGAGGTGTCGCTGGAACAAGGGCTGGCAAGTACCTACCAGTGGTTCCTGGAAAACCAGCACCGCTTCCGGGGGTAACAATGTTTTTAAGTCAGGAAGATTTTGCCACGGTAGTGCGCTCCACTCCGCTCATCTCAATTGATTTGATCGTGGAGAACGAACGCGGCGAGTTCTTGCTGGGGAAACGAACCAATCGTCCTGCTCAGGGCTTCTGGTTCGTGCCCGGCGGGCGCGTGCAGAAGGATGAGACGCTGGCCAACGCGTTTGAGCGTCTCACTCTGGCGGAACTGGGCCTGCAACTGCCGATGGCAGCAGGCCAGTTTTACGGGGTCTGGCAGCACTTCTATGACGATAACTTTTCAGGCACCGACTTCACCACGCACTACATCGTGCTGGGGTTCCGCCTGAAGGTGAGTGAGGCAGACCTGCGTCTGCCTGATTCTCAGCACGACGACTACCGCTGGCAGACGCCAGAGGCGCTGCTGGCCAGCGACAATGTGCATGACAACAGTCGTGCCTATTTCCTGGCCGATCGTCAGTCTGAGGTGCCGGGACTATGAAGATCCTCGTATATGGAATCAACTACTCGCCGGAATTGACCGGTATCGGGAAATACACCGGCGAGATGGTCGAGTGGATGGCGAGCCAGGGACATGACGTGCGGGTCATTACCGCGCCGCCGTACTACCCGGAATGGAAAGTGGGCGAGCGCTACTCCAGCTGGCGCTATCGCCGCGAAGAGGGCGCTGCGACCGTCTGGCGTTGCCCGCTGTACGTGCCGAAGCAGCCCTCGACGCTGAAACGTTTAATTCATCTGGGCAGCTTTGCCCTGAGCAGTTTCTTCCCGCTGATGGCGCAGCGTCGCTGGAAGCCGGACCGCATCATCGGCGTGGTGCCGACGCTGTTCTGCACGCCGGGCATGCGGCTGCTGGGCAAGCTCTCCGGTGCGCGCACGTTGCTGCACATTCAGGATTATGAAGTCGACGCCATGCTGGGCCTGGGGATGGCAGGTAAAGGCAAGGGCGGCAAAGTGGCGAAACTCGCCAGCGCTTTTGAGCGCAGCGGTCTGCATAACGTGGATTATGTCTCCACCATCTCGCGCTCGATGATGAACAAAGCGCAGGAGAAGGGCGTCGCGCCGGAAAAGGTGATCTTTTTCCCGAACTGGTCCGAAGTGGCCCGTTTCCGTGACGTAACAGAACACGACGCGCAGGCGCTTCGCGCAGAGCTCGGTTTGCCTGATGACCAAAAAATCATTCTTTATTCAGGCAATATCGGCGAAAAGCAGGGGCTGGAGAACGTTATCGAGGCGGCTCAACAGCTTAGCGAACATCCGTGGATGTTTGTGATTGTCGGTCAGGGCGGCGGAAAAGCGCGTCTGGAGAAGATGGCAAGTGTTCGCGGCCTGACTAACGTGAAATTCTTCCCGCTTCAGTCTTACGAGGCGCTGCCTGCGCTGCTGAAGATGGGTGACTGCCATCTGGTGGTGCAAAAGCGCGGCGCGGCGGATGCGGTGCTGCCGTCCAAGTTGACCAACATTCTGGCCGTGGGCGGGAACGCCGTGATCACGGCAGAAGCTGAAACCGAATTAGGCCAGCTGTGTGACAGCTACCCGGGGATCGCCGTTTGCGTGGAGCCGGAATCGGTTCCGGCGCTGGTGACCGGAATTGAACAGGCACTCGCCATGCCAAAAGTGAACACGGTGGCACGTGAATATGCCGAACGCACGCTCGAGAAAGAGAACGTGCTGAGCCAATTTATTGCAGATATACGGGGATAAATCATGAGTCAAACCACGTTGTATCCGGTTGTGATGGCAGGTGGCTCTGGTAGCCGGTTGTGGCCGCTGTCCCGCGTGCTCTATCCAAAACAGTTCCTCTGCCTGAAAGGGGATCTCACCATGCTGCAAACGACGGTTAACCGTCTGCAGGGTGTGGAGTGTGAAAGCCCGGTGGTGATTTGTAACGAACAGCACCGCTTTATTGTTGCCGAGCAGCTGCGCCAGCTGAACAAACTCACAGAAAACATCATTCTGGAGCCTGCCGGACGAAATACCGCCCCAGCCATTGCCCTGGCGGCGCTGGCGGCAAAACGCAGCAGCCCGGATTGCGATCCGCTGATGCTGGTCCTGGCGGCAGACCACGTCATTCAGCAGGAAGAGGCGTTCCGCGACGCAGTGCGGGCGGCCATTCCTTACGCAGAGAGCGGCAAGCTGGTGACCTTCGGCATCGTGCCGGATCTGCCAGAAACCGGCTATGGCTATATCCGCCGCGGCAGCGTGACGCCGGGCGAAGGCGACAGCGTGGCGTTTGACGTGGCGCAGTTCGTTGAGAAACCGAATCTGGAAACCGCGCAGGCCTACGTTGCCAGCGGTGAATACTACTGGAACAGCGGTATGTTCCTGTTCCGCGCCGGTCGCTATCTGGAAGAACTGCAAAAGTATCGTCCGGATATCCTGAGCGCCTGCGAAAAAGCCATGAACGTGGTGGATCCGGATCTCGACTTTATTCGCGTCGACGAAGCCGCTTTCCTCGCCTGCCCGGAAGAGTCCATTGACTATGCGGTGATGGAGCGCACGGCGGATGCGGTGGTGGTGCCGATGGATGCAGGCTGGAGCGATGTTGGCTCCTGGTCCTCCCTGTGGGAGATCAGCGCCCATACCCCGGAGGGTAACGTCCATCACGGTGATGTGATTAGCCACAAAACCGAGAACAGCTACGTCTACGCCGAATCCGGCCTCGTGACCACGGTGGGGGTGAAGGATCTGGTGGTCGTCCAGACCAAAGACGCCGTGCTGATTGCCGACCGTAACGCCGTGCAGGACGTTAAAAAGGTGGTGGAGAAGATCAAAGCCGACGGTCGCCACGAGCACCATATTCACCGCGAAGTGTACCGGCCGTGGGGCAAATACGACTCCATCGATGCGGGCGAACGTTACCAGGTGAAGCGCATTACCGTGAAGCCGGGCGAAGGCCTGTCGGTACAGATGCATCACCATCGTGCCGAGCACTGGGTGGTGGTAGCGGGTACCGCCAAAGTGACCATCGACGGTGAAGTGAAACTGCTCGGTGAAAACGAGTCAATTTATATTCCGCTGGGGGCGACACACTGTCTGGAAAACCCAGGGAAGATACCTCTCGATTTAATTGAAGTGCGCTCCGGCGCGTATCTGGAAGAGGACGATATTGTCCGTTTCCAGGACCGCTACGGTCGGGTGTAACCGCTTCGCATCATGCCCGGTGGCGCTGTGCTTACCGGGCCTACGAATGAATAAAAAATATTTTGCCTGTTAATTGGGCGGGCCAACTGTTGCCTGAAAAAGGGGTCATGATGGAAAAGTTAACCTGTTTTAAAGCCTACGATATTCGCGGCAAGCTGGGTGAAGAGCTGAATGAAGACATTGCGTGGCGCATCGGCCGCGCGTACGGCGAATACCTGAAACCGAAAACTATCGTACTGGGTGGCGACGTGCGTCTGACCAGCGAATCCCTGAAGCTGGCGCTGGCGAAAGGGCTGCAGGACGCGGGCGTGGACGTGCTGGATATCGGCCTTTCCGGTACCGAAGAGATCTATTTTGCCACCTTCCACCTGGGCGTGGACGGCGGGATTGAAGTCACGGCCAGCCATAATCCGATGGATTACAACGGTATGAAGCTGGTGCGCAAGGGTGCGCGCCCTATCAGCGGTGATACCGGCCTGCGCGACGTGCAGCGTCTGGCGGAAGCCAACGACTTCCCGCCGGTGAACGAGTCTGCACGCGGCAGCTACAAGCAGATCGATCTGCGTAAAGAGTACATTGACCACCTGCTGGGTTACATCAACGTAGCAAACCTTAAGCCGCTGAAGCTGGTCATCAACTCCGGCAACGGCGCGGCGGGCCCGGTGGTGGATGCCCTGGAAGCCCGCTTTAAGGCGCTGAACGTGCCGGTGACCTTCGTCAAGGTACACAACACCCCGGATGGCAACTTCCCGAACGGTATCCCGAACCCGCTGCTGCCAGAGTGCCGCGACGACACCCGCAATGCGGTGATTGAACACGGTGCGGATATGGGCATCGCCTTTGACGGCGATTTCGACCGCTGCTTCCTGTTCGACGAAAAAGGGCAGTTCATCGAGGGCTATTACATTGTCGGCCTGCTGGCGGAAGCGTTCCTCGAGAAAAATCCGGGGGCGAAGATCATTCATGACCCGCGCCTCTCCTGGAACACCGTTGACGTGGTGTCAGCGGCAGGCGGTACGCCGGTGATGTCCAAAACCGGTCACGCGTTTATTAAAGAGCGTATGCGCGAAGAAGACGCCATCTACGGCGGCGAGATGAGCGCCCATCACTACTTCCGCGATTTTGCCTACTGCGACAGCGGGATGATCCCGTGGCTGCTGGTGACCGAACTGCTGTGCCTGAAAGGTCAGACCCTGGGCGAGCTGGTGCGCGACCGTATGGCGGCCTTCCCGGCAAGTGGAGAGATCAACAGCAAACTGGCGCAGCCGGCTGAGGCCATTGCCCGCGTGGAACAGCACTTTGCTATTCACGCGCTGGAAATTGACCGTACCGACGGTATCAGCATGGCGTTCCCGCAGTGGCGCTTTAACCTGCGCTCGTCCAATACCGAGCCGGTGGTGCGCCTGAACGTGGAATCCCGCGCCGACACCGCGCTGATGGAAGCCCGAACGAAGGACATTCTGGCGCTGTTGAATCAGTAATCATTGCCCCTCACCCCAGCCCTCTCCCCACAGGGGAGAGGGTGTTCAAGTTCCCTCTCCCCGGTGGGGAGAGGGTTAGGGTGAGGGGTAAGGTTTTGAACTAAAGGAACAACGATGACGAATCTAAAAAAGCGCGAACGAGCGAGAACGAATGCATCGTTAATCTCTATGGTGCAGCGTTTTTCTGATATCACCATCATGGTCGGCGGATTGTGGGCGGTGTGTTGGATCAGCGGGCAATCGTTCTTATACATGCACCTGCTGATGGCACTGATTGCGCTGGTCGTGTTTCAGATGATCGGCGGGATGACGGATTTCTATCGTTCGTGGCGTGGCGTCAAGATGACCACCGAACTGATGCTGTTGCTGCAGAACTGGACCTTAAGCCTGATCTTCAGCGCGGGCCTGGTGGCGTTCAGCCATGATTTTGATAATCGTCTGGTGACGTATCTTTGCTGGTATCTGTTAACCAGCGTCGGCATGGTGGTTTGCCGCTCCCTGATCCGCTTTGGCGCGGGCTGGTTGCGTAACCGTGGTTACAACCGCCGCTATGTCGCCGTTGCCGGCGATCTGCCGGTGGGCCAGGTGCTGCTTGATAGCTTCCGCAAAGAGCCGTGGTTAGGTTTTGAAGTGGTTGGGATCTACCACGACGCGAAACCGGGTGGCGTGCCGTCGGACTGGGCGGGCAACTACGACCAGCTTATTGACGATGCGAAAGCGGGCAAAATTCACAACGTCTACATTGCCATGCAGATGAAAGAGGAGTCCCGCATTAAGAAACTGATGCGCGACCTGGCGGACACCACCTGTTCCGTGATCCTTATTCCGGACGTCTTTACCTTCAACATTCTCCATTCCCGTATCGAAGAGGTGAACGGTGTACCGGTAGTGCCGCTGTACGACACGCCGCTGTCAGGTATCAACCGTGTTCTCAAACGCCTGGAAGACATTGTGCTCTCTTCGCTGATCCTTCTGCTGATCTCTCCGGTGCTGTGCTGCATTGCCCTGGCGGTGAAGCTGAGCTCTCCCGGCCCGGTCATCTTCCGTCAGACGCGCTACGGCATGGACGGTAAGCCGATCATGGTGTGGAAATTCCGCTCCATGAAGGTGATGGAGAACGACAAAGTGGTGACGCAGGCTACGCAGAACGATCCGCGCGTGACCCGCGTGGGGAATTTCCTGCGCCGCACCTCGCTGGACGAGCTGCCGCAGTTTATCAACGTCTTTACCGGCGGTATGTCGATTGTCGGGCCACGTCCGCACGCGGTTGCCCATAACGAGCAGTACCGCTCGCTGATTGAAGGCTACATGCTGCGCCATAAAGTGAAGCCAGGCATTACCGGCTGGGCGCAAATCAACGGCTGGCGCGGTGAAACCGACACGCTGGAAAAAATGGAAAAACGCATTGAATTCGACCTTGAGTACATCCGTGAGTGGAGCCTCTGGTTCGATATCAAAATTGTTTTTCTGACCATCTTCAAAGGTTTCGTGAACAAAGCGGCGTACTAAGATGAGCTTACGTGAAAAAACCATCAGCGGCGCCAAGTGGTCAGCGATGGCGACTATCGTCATCATTGGCCTGGGGCTGGTGCAGATGACCGTGCTGGCGCGCATTATCGATAATCATCAGTTCGGTCTGCTGACCGTCTCGCTGGTTATTATCGCGCTGGCCGACACGCTGTCTGACTTCGGTATCGCCAACTCCATTATCCAGCGCAAAGAGATTAGCCAGCTGGAGCTGACCACGCTCTACTGGCTGAACGTAGGGCTGGGGATGTTTGTTTTTGTGCTGGTGTTCCTGCTGAGCGATGTGATCGCCAGCGTGCTGCACAACCCGGATCTGGCCCCGCTGATGCGCACGCTGTCGTTTGCCTTTGTGGTGATCCCGCACGGGCAGCAGTTCCGCGCGCTGATGCAAAAAGAACTGGAGTTCAACAAGATCGGCATGATTGAAACCAGCGCCGTGCTGGCGGGCTTTACCTTCACGGTGGTGAGCGCCCATTTCTGGCCGCTGGCCATGACCGCCATTCTGGGGTATCTGGTGAACTCTACCGTGCGTACGCTGCTGTTCGGCTACTTTGGCCGCAAGATCTACTGCCCGGGGCTGCATTTTTCCCTGGCGTCCGTCTCCTCGAACCTGCGCTTTGGCGCCTGGCTGACGGCCGACAGCATCATCAACTATGTCAACACCAACCTTTCCACGCTGGTGCTGGCGCGCATTCTGGGGGCGAGCGTCGCGGGTGGCTATAACCTGGCCTACAACGTTGCGGTCGTCCCGCCGATGAAGCTCAACCCGATTATCACCCGCGTGTTGTTCCCGGCGTTCGCCAAAATTCAGGACGACACTGAAAAGCTGCGCGTCAACTTCTACAAGCTGCTCTCCGTGGTCGGCATTATTAACTTCCCGGTACTATTGGGTCTGATGGTGGTGTCGAGCAACTTTGTGCCGCTGGTATTTGGCGAGAAGTGGAACAGCATCATCCCGATCCTGCAGTTGCTCTGTGTGGTGGGGCTGCTGCGCTCCGTGGGTAACCCGATTGGCTCCCTGCTGATGGCGAAAGCGCGCGTGGATATCAGCTTTAAATTCAACGTATTTAAAACCTTCCTGTTTATTCCGGCAATTATCGTCGGCGGACACATGGCGGGCGCCATTGGCGTCACGCTGGGCTTTCTGCTGGTGCAAATCATCAACACCGTGCTGAGCTACTTCATCATGATCAAGCCGGTGCTGGGCTCCAGCTACCGTCAGTACATCCTGAGCCTGTGGCTGCCGTTTTATCTCTCCTTGCCGACCCTGGTGGTGAGCTACGGTCTGGGCGTGCTCCTGAAGGGGCATCTGCCACTGGCCGCGCTGCTGGCAGTGCAGGTTGCTGCGGGCGCACTGGCGTTTGGGGTGATGATTGTGCTGTCACGCAATGCGCTGGTGGTGGAGATGAAGCGCCAGTTTTGCCGTAACGAAAAAATGAAAACGCTGCTTCGCGCAGGCTAGTTATTTAAGAGGCCATTATGAAATTATTAATTCTTGGCAACCATACCTGCGGCAACCGTGGCGACAGCGCCATCCTGCGCGGTTTATTGGATGCAATTAACACCCTTAAGCCTGAGACAGAAGTGGACGTGATGAGCCGTTACCCGGTCAGCTCATCCTGGTTACTGAACCGCCCGGTGATGGGCGACCCGCTCTACAGCCAGATGAAACAGCACAATAACGCTGCGGGCGTGATGGGACGCGTGAAGAAAGTGTTGCGTCGCCGCTACCAGCATCAGGTGCTGCTTTCTCGCGTAACCGACACCGGCAAGCTGCGCAACATCGCCATCGCGCAGGGCTTTACCGATTTTGTGCGTCTGCTTTCCGGCTATGACGCCATCATTCAGGTGGGCGGTTCGTTCTTCGTCGATCTCTACGGCGTGCCGCAGTTTGAGCATGCCCTCTGTACCTTTATGGCGAAGAAGCCGCTGTTTATGATTGGTCACAGCGTCGGGCCATTCCAGGAACCTCAGTTCAACCAGCTGGCAAACTATGTGTTTGGCCACTGCGATGCCCTGATTTTACGTGAATCAGTCAGCCTCGACATGATGAAGCGCAGCGAGATCGACACCTCGAAAGTCGAGCACGGCGTGGATACCGCGTGGCTGGTGGATCACCAGGACGACAGCTTCCAGCCGAGCTACGCGGTGCAGCACTGGCTGGACGTGGCGGCGAAACAGAAAACCGTCGCCATTACCCTGCGCGAGCTGGCACCTTTTGATAAGCGTTTAGGCACCACTCAGGCCGCCTATGAGAAGGCCTTTGCCGAGGTCGTTAACCGCGTGCTGGACAGCGGTTATCAGGTGCTGGCGCTCTCCACCTGTACCGGTATCGATAGTTACAACAAGGATGATCGCATGGTGGCGCTTAACCTGCGCCATCTGGTGAACGATCCGTCCCGGTATCATGTGGTGATGGACGAACTGAACGATCTGGAGATGGGCAAACTGCTCTCAGCCTGTGACCTGACCGTGGGTACCCGTCTGCACTCTGCCATCATCTCGATGAACTTTGGCACGCCAGCCATTGCCATCAACTATGAGCACAAGTCTGCCGGGATTATGCAGCAGCTGGGGATGCCGGAAATGGCCGTGGATATCCGTCATCTGCTGGATGGCTCGCTCGGCGCAATGGTGGGCGACACCCTTGGGCAACTGCCCGCCGTGAATGAGCGCCTGGCCGTGGCGGTGAAAGCCGAGCGCGAAAAGGGAATGGGGATGGTGAAGTCGGTGCTTGACCGCGTGCGGGAGGGGAAATGAAGGTTGGTTTCTTCTTACTGAAATTTCCACTGTCGTCTGAAACCTTTGTACTCAATCAAATCACCGCGTTTATCGATATGGGATATGACGTGGAAATTATCGCCCTGCAAAAGGGCGATACGCAAAACACCCATGCGGCGTATACCCAGTATGGGCTGGAGGCGAAAACCCGCTGGCTGCAGGATGAGCCATCCGGAAAAGTGAACAAGCTGCGCTACCGTGCCAGCCAGACTTTACGCGGGCTCCATCGTGCGTCGACCTGGCGAGCGCTGAACATCTCCCGCTATGGCGCGGAGTCGCGCAATCTGATCCTGTCGGCCATCTGCGGGCAGACGGCGCAGCCGTACCGCGCTGATGTCTTTATCGCCCACTTTGGCCCGGCAGGGGTGACCGCAGCCAAACTGCGCGAGCTGGGGGTGATTGACGGGAAGATCGCCACGATCTTCCACGGCATTGATATCTCCAGCCGTGAAGTGCTGAACCACTACACGCCGGAGTATCAGCAGCTGTTCCAGCGCGGCGACATGATGCTGCCCATCAGCGACCTGTGGGCCGGACGCCTCAAAAAGATGGGCTGCCCGGGCGAGAAAATCACCGTCTCGCGGATGGGGGTGGATTTGGCGCGTTTTACCCGACGTCCGGTCAAGGTGCCGGGTAAACCGCTGCAGATTATCTCCGTTGCCCGACTGACCGAGAAAAAAGGGCTGCATGTGGCGATTGAAGCCTGCCGCCAGCTCAAGGCGCGCGGGGTGGATTTCCGTTATCGCATACTCGGTATCGGCCCGTGGGAGCGTCGTCTGCGCACGCTTATTGAACAGTATGAGCTGGAAACGCACGTGGAGATGCCCGGCTTTAAGCCGAGCCACGAGGTGAAGGCCATGCTCGATGAAGCCGACGTGTTTCTGCTGCCGTCCGTTACCGGCGCCGATGGCGACATGGAAGGCATACCGGTGGCGCTGATGGAAGCGATGGCGGTGGGGATCCCGGTGGTATCGACGCTGCACAGCGGGATCCCGGAGCTGATCAAGTCAGACCATTCCGGCTGGCTGGTCCCCGAAAATAACGCCATGGCCCTGGCCGATCGGCTGGCCGCGTTTAGCGATATCGACCAGCAGGCGCTGGAGCCCGTGCTGCACAATGCCCGACAAAAAGTCGAGGCAGATTTTAACCAGCAGGTGATCAATCGCCAGTTAGCGAGCCTGCTGCAAACGTTGTAACGCCGAGGTTGTATGCTGAAAAAGATTACCCGACGCAGCTTTGTCTCTTCTCTGTCCGTCCTGGCGGCAATGCCGCTGCTGTCGTCCCGCGTTGCGCGGGCGGCAACCGGCAAGACGGTCTCTGTAAATCAGTACAATAACAACGACTGGATCGCCGCCTTTAAGCAGGCGTTTAACGAAGGCGACACCGTCGTAGTGCCTGCAGGACTCACCTGCAAAAACATCAACACGGGCATTTTCATTCCTGACGGCAAAACGCTGCTGATTCGCGGGGCGTTAACCGGCAATGGCCGGGGGCGCTTTGTCCTGCAGGAGGGCAGCAAAGTCATCGGTGAGGGCGAAGGCCGTACCGAAAATATTACCCTTGACGTTCGTGGCTCTGACTGTGTCATCAAAGGGCTGGCGATGAGCGGATTTGGCCCGGTAACGCAAATCTACATTGGCGGCAAAAAGCCCAGCGTGATGCGTAATCTGGTTATTGATAACATCCGCGTGAGCCAGGCCAATTACGCCATCCTGCGCCAGGGGTTTCACAACCAGGTGGATGGCGCCCGCATCACCAACAGCAAATTCAGCCACCTGCAGGGCGATGCGATCGAGTGGAATGTGGCCATCAATGACCGCAATATTCTGATCTCCGACCATGTGATCGACAACATCAACTGCACCAACGGGAAGATTAACTGGGGGATTGGTATTGGCCTTGCGGGCAGTACCTACGACAACGACTACCCGGAAAAACAGACCGTGAAGAACTTTGTGGTTGCCAATATCACCGGCAGCAACTGCCGCCAGCTGGTGCACGTTGAGAACGGTAAACACTTTATTATCCGCAATATTAAGGCCAAAAATATTACGCCTGATTTCAGTAAAAAGGCGGGAATAGACAATGCCACCGTAGCAATTTATGGCTGTGATAATTTCGTTATTGATAATGTCGATATGGTCAATAGTGCCGGCATGTTAATCGGTTACGGCGTGATTAAAGGTGACTACCTGTCGATTCCGCAGAACTTCAAGCTTAACGATATTCGTCTGGATAATAGCCAGCTTGCCTATAAGCTGCGCGGCATACAAATTTCATCCGGTAATGCGACCTCGTTTGTGGCCATCACCAACGTCGACATGCAGCGCGCGACGCTTGAACTGCATAACAAACCTCAGCACCTTTTCTTACGCAATATCAACGTAATGCAGGAAGCAGCAATCGGACCCGCGCTGAAGCTGAACTTCGACCTGCGTAAGGATGTGCGGGGTAAGTTTATGGCGAAAGACGAGACGTTGCTGTCACTGGCAAACATCAAAGCAGTGAATGAGAAAGGGCAGAGCTCGGTGGATATTGACCGGGTGGATCAGCATGTGGTGAATACGGAACGGCTGAATTTTGCGCTGCCGCACAGATAATCGTCAGTGGGCTTTTTGCGACTATTCCTGGCACGGAATCGCATTCTATTCAGATTACAACTACTGTAATTTGTGGTGCTAAGGCGTAATATCATTACAGGATTACGGCAAATCATACTGGCGAAAACAGGTTTAAGAGCTATAATTCGTCAACCATTTTAAGGTGGAAGAAATAATGATTAATTTGAAAGCAGTCATTCCGGTAGCCGGACTGGGCATGCATATGCTGCCAGCCACAAAAGCCATTCCTAAAGAGATGCTACCGATCGTCGACAAGCCGATGATTCAATACATCGTCGACGAGATTGTTGCTGCAGGGATCAAAGAAATCGTTCTGGTTACGCACTCGTCCAAGAATGCGGTTGAAAACCACTTCGACACCTCTTACGAACTCGAAGCGCTGCTGGAGCAGCGTGTTAAACGTCAACTGCTGGCGGAAGTGCAGTCCATTTGTCCTCCTGGCGTGACCATCATGAACGTGCGTCAGGCGCAGCCGCTGGGCCTTGGCCACTCCATCCTGTGTGCTCGCCCTGTTGTTGGCGACAACCCGTTTATCGTGGTCCTGCCGGATATCATCATTGATACCGCTTCTGCGGATCCGCTGCGCTATAACCTGGCGGCGATGGTGGCGCGTTTCAATGAAACGGGCCGCAGCCAGGTGCTGGCGAAACGCATGAAAGGCGATCTGTCCGAGTACTCTGTTATCCAGACTAAAGAAGCGCTGGAGACAGAAGGGCAGGTGAGTCGTATCGTTGAGTTTATCGAAAAACCGGATCAGCCGCAGACGCTGGATTCTGACCTGATGGCGGTTGGTCGTTATGTCCTGAACGCGGATATCTGGGCCGAGCTGGAAAAAACCGAGCCAGGCGCCTGGGATCGTATCCAGTTGACCGATGCGATCGCCGAGCTGGCGAAAAAGCAGTCTGTTGACGCGATGCTGATGACCGGTGAGAGCTACGACTGCGGTAAGAAGCTGGGCTACATGCAGGCGTTTGTGAACTATGGGCTGCGCAACCTGAAGGAAGGGGCGAAGTTCAGAAGCCGGATTGAGAAGTTGTTAGCTAACGACTGATTTTATCTTACTTGATTTGCACAAGCGGCAGTCATCATTTGGGTATGTTGAAACATAACCAAAATGGTAGCTGCCGTTTTTTGTTATTAATTCTAATGATAACATGGATTTATCTGATTTAAATCTGGTCAGATTTGTAACGATTTGTGCTTGTTTCTGAGGTCGTTTAGGACGACAATTAACGCCAGTTTTTGTCTGAATCCAGACCAGAAAAATCATTTATTCAAACTTCGCTCAGTGCACTGGTAGCTGTTAAGCCAGGGGCGGTAGCGTGCAAAATTTCTGAAGCCGATATTAATTACCCGGTATCAGAACGCCAATATCTCGACAAATTCAATAGACGGAACAGATCACGTGAAAATTCTTGTGACGGGCGGGGCCGGCTTTATCGGCTCAGCAGTGGTACGACATATTATTAAAAATACCCAGGATGAAGTCGTCAATGTGGATAAACTGACGTATGCCGGCAACCTGGAGTCACTGACCGACGTTAATGATAGCGATCGTTATGTATTTGAACATGCGGATATTTGCGATAAAGCGGCGATGGATCGCATTTTCGCCGAGCATAAACCGGATGCGGTCATGCACCTTGCAGCAGAAAGTCATGTTGACCGTTCTATTACCGGCCCCGCTGCATTTATTGAGACCAATATTGTCGGTACCTATGTGCTTCTGGAAGCCGCACGGGCTTACTGGTCGACGCTGGATGACGTGGCCAAATCTGCGTTTCGCTTCCACCACATCTCTACGGATGAAGTGTACGGTGATTTACCTCATCCTGATGAACATCCTGCCTCTGCTGAGCTGCCGCTGTTTACAGAAACCACAGCCTATGCGCCAAGTAGCCCGTACTCTGCTTCGAAGGCCTCGAGCGATCATCTGGTTCGTGCCTGGCTGCGTACTTATGGCTTCCCTACCATCGTCACTAACTGCTCTAATAACTACGGCCCGTACCATTTCCCTGAAAAACTGATCCCGCTGGTTATTCTGAATGCGCTGGACGGTAAAGCCCTGCCGATTTACGGCAAAGGCGACCAGATCCGTGACTGGCTGTATGTGGAAGATCACGCGCGTGCGTTGTACACCGTTGTTACCCAGGGTAAACCGGGGGAGACCTATAACATCGGTGGTCATAACGAGAAGCAGAATCTGGATGTTGTACATACGATTTGCGATCTGCTGGATGAGATTGTGTCGAAAGAAGGCTCTTACCGCGATCAGATCACGTATGTTGCCGACCGCCCGGGGCATGACCGTCGCTATGCGATTGATGCGCATAAAATCGGCGTAGAGCTGGGATGGAAGCCAGAAGAGACGTTTGAAAGTGGGATTCGTAAGACCGTGGAATGGTATCTGAGCAACCAGGACTGGGTTAATAACGTAAAAAGCGGTGCCTATAAAAGCTGGATCGAACAGAATTACGGAGAACGTTAATTGTGAATATTCTTCTGTTCGGGATGACAGGGCAGGTGGGTTGGGAACTCCAGCGTGCGCTGGCGCCGTTAGGGAATTTAATAGCGCTTGATGTGCACTCGAAAGAGTACTGTGGCGATTTCAGCAAGCCAGAAGGGATTGCTGAGACGGTTCGTGCCATCAAACCTGATGTTATCGTTAATGCTGCAGCGCATACTGCTGTTGATAAAGCGGAATCAGAGCCTGAATTCGCCCAGTTATTGAATGCAACAAGCGTTGAGGCCATTGCGAAGGAAGCGGCGAAAATTGGTGCCTGGGTTGTTCATTATTCAACAGATTACGTTTTTCCGGGCGATGGGGATAAACCATGGCGTGAAACGGATGCGACAGCGCCATTAAATGTTTATGGGCAGACTAAACTTGACGGTGAAAAAGCGCTGCAAGCACATTGTCCTAACCATCTTATTTTTCGTACCAGTTGGGTTTACGCGGGTAAAGGGAACAATTTCGCGAAAACCATGCTGCGTCTGGCGAAAGAGCGTAAAGAACTTTCTGTTATCAACGATCAAGTTGGTGCGCCTACGGGAGCAGAATTACTGGCAGACTGTACCGCGCATGCTATTCGTGTAGCGATGGTAAAACCAGAAGTGGCTGGTCTTTATCACCTCGTCGCGTCAGATACGACAACCTGGTATGACTATGCTGCTCTGGTATTTGATGAAGCCAGAAACTCAGGCATTGAACTGGCGATTGAAAAACTCAATGCTGTTCCGACAAGCGCTTACCCGACACCTGCTCGCCGGCCGCAGAATTCGCGGTTAAGCACAGAGAAATTCCAGCATAACTTTGGTCTGGTATTGCCAGCATGGGATGTTGGCGTGAAGCGCATGCTAGCTGAGCTTTTTACGACTCACTCACTTTAATCATTAAATAAATGCCCGTTTTCGGGCATTTTGCGTTTACAGAGAAATTATAATGGCTACGCGTAAAGGTATTATTCTTGCTGGTGGATCCGGCACTCGTCTCTACCCAGTGACCATGGCGGTGAGTAAACAACTGCTGCCCATTTATGATAAACCGATGATCTACTACCCACTGTCTACGCTAATGCTGGCAGGGATTAAAGACATTCTGATAATCAGTACACCTCAGGATACCCCGCGCTTTGAACAGCTTCTGGGCGACGGCAGTCAGTGGGGGTTAAACCTTCAGTATAAAGTACAGCCAAGCCCTGATGGACTGGCACAGGCTTTTATCATTGGCGAAGAGTTCATTGGTGACGACAACTGTGCCCTAGTGCTGGGCGATAATATTTTCTACGGTCATGACCTGCCTAAACAGCTGGAAGCCGCAGTGAGAAAAGGCGACGGTGCAACGGTATTCGCCTATCACGTCAACGATCCGGAACGTTATGGCGTGGTGGAGTTCGATAAAAATGGTACGGCCATCAGTCTGGAAGAGAAGCCGCTGGAACCTAAAAGCAACTATGCTGTAACGGGTCTTTATTTCTACGACAATGATGTAGTGGAAATGGCGAAGAACCTTAAGCCTTCAGCGCGCGGTGAGTTGGAAATTACCGATATTAACCGTATCTACCTTGAGCAGGGCCGTCTGTCTGTAGCGATGATGGGACGAGGCTATGCCTGGCTGGATACCGGTACGCATCAGAGCCTGATTGAAGCGAGCAACTTTATTGCGACCATCGAAGAACGTCAGGGGCTTAAAGTCTCCTGTCCGGAAGAGATTGCTTTTCGTAAGGGATTTATTGATGCAGAGCAGGTAAAGATACTGGCTGAACCACTCAAAAAAAATGCCTATGGCCAGTATTTGCTCAAAATGATTAAAGGTTATTAATCTATGAATGTTGTAAAGACAGATATTCGAGATGTGATGATTTTTGAGCCGAAGGTTTTTGGTGATGAACGAGGTTTTTTCTTTGAAAGTTTTAATAAGAAAACCTTTGAAGAGTTAACAGGACGTGAAATAGAATTTGTGCAAGATAACCATTCTAAATCCTGTAAAAACGTACTACGTGGTCTTCATTACCAACAAGCACCTTATGCACAAGGAAAATTAGTTCGCTGCATAGCTGGTGAAGTTTTTGACGTAGCTGTGGATATACGTAGAGAATCGGAAACATTTGGTAAATGGGTTGGGGTATATCTTTCTGCTGAGAATAAACGGCAGTTATGGATACCTGAAGGTTTTGCTCATGGTTTTGTTGTTCTTAGTGAAGTTGCTGAGTTTCAATATAAAACAACAAATTATTACAACCCCAGTAGTGAACGATGTATTGCATGGAATGACCCTGTGCTAAATGTACATTGGCCGATTTCTGAGAATGAAGTCATTCTCTCTGAGAAAGATAAATTAGCTCCAGATTTTATAGAACATATTAAGGATGAACAATGATTCCATTTAATAAACCATACTTACAAGGGAAAGAACTCTTTTATATATCCCAGGCGGTAAGTTTAGGAAAAATATCTGGTGACGGTTTTTTTACAAAAAAATGTCACGAATACTTTGAAAATAAATATGCTTTTAAAAAAGTATTATTAACAACATCTTGTACCGATGCTCTTGAAATGGCCGCGATATTACTTGATATTAAGCCAGAAGATGAGGTCATTGCACCGGCTTATACATTTGTATCTACAGTAAACGCTTTTGCACTGCGAGGAGCAAAATTAGTTTTCGCGGATAGCTATGCAGATAATCCAAATGTTGACCCAAGCTCAATCCGAGCTAGTATAACTGATAAAACGAAAGCTATTATTGTTGTTCATTACGCTGGTGTAGCGTGTGATATGGATGAAATTATGTCCATTTCTAAGGAATATAATATTCCTGTCATTGAAGATGCTGCGCAAGCTATTGATTCCTTCCATAACGATAGACCTCTGGGAAGCATTGGTACATTCGGTACTTTTTCATTCCATGAAACAAAAAACATTATCTCGGGTGAAGGTGGAATGCTTGTCATCAATGATGAAAGCTATTTTCAGCGAGCAGAAATTATAAGAGAAAAAGGGACCAACAGGTCTTCATTCTTCAGAGGAGAGGTAAATAAGTATGGATGGGTTGATATCGGATCATCCTTCCTTCCATCCGATATTATTGCAGCATATCTTTTTGCGCAATTAGAAAATTTAGAGCTCATTCAGAAACAGCGAAAAGTATTGTGGGAGAGATATCGTGCTAATTTGAGTGAATTAGAGACTAAAGGATTTATTAAGCTACCTGTAATTCCTGAGTTTGCTACTAATAATGCCCATATGTTTTATGTAATATGTGCTGATATAGAAAAAAGAACAGCGTTAATTAACCATCTTAAAGGATTCGAAATTCATTCCGTTTTCCATTATTTGTCACTTAATAAAAGTGATTATTATTTGTCAATCGGTGATGAAGTTGAGTTGGCAAATAGTGACCATTTTAGTGATTGCTTGTTAAGACTTCCGATGTTCTATGAATTAACAATAGAGCAGATAGATTATATTTGTGAAAAAATAAAAAATTTCTATAACTAATCTTTTGATCACGTAGTGTAATGTTAGGGTTATAGGGTTATCATCAAATAACCTTCTTCTTAATAACAAGAAATTTATATAATGATTAAAGAAGTCAAGTTATTAACATATATATATGGCGTAAGAATATATACAGCTGTCGTTGCGATCTTGCTGATTCCTTTGTTAATAAAGAGGATTGGTGTAGAAGCATATGGATTACTTGGCTTCTTTACAGTATTACAGGCATGTTTAAGTATTTTGGATGCAGGAGTAGGTGGGGTATTAACAAGGGAAGCCATTATATCGAAGCAAAATATTAAGCGGTTTGAAAAATTCAATATATTATATCGAAAAATAATTTTAATATTTATTGGCATAGCAATATCGCTCATTCTGTTGGGAGGGTTATTTAGCTATAAATTTAGTACATTATGGCTAAAAACAAATATCAAAGATTCCACATTAATTATATGCACAACACTGATGTTTTGCATTTTTGCATTAAGATATTTGCAGGGGCCATTCAGAAGTTTATTACTTTCTAATGAATCCCAGATTACAATTACGACTATTAATTTAATAAACACAACGCTATCGCAACCTTTTACACTTGTATTATTATATGTTTTCAAAGGCGATGTTATCTTTTATTTTATAATGCAGCTTTTGAGTGCAGCGTTAACTTGTGGATTGATGATTCTTTTTAGTGAACGCGTGAGAAAAAACATATTAAAGACCATCGATAAACAACAAGTTACTGATGATGATACTAGTGAGATATCCATTTCAAAATTCTTTTCTTTTGCATTGCAGCTGTCAATGCTTACGATTCTATGGGTAGTGGTAAACCAATCGGATAAGTTAACGCTGACGCGTTTTCTGCCTTTATCCGAATATGCAATGTATAGTATCGCTATTTCTATAATGGGGATTCTGGCAATTATTAGCGATCCTTTAAATCAGTATCTACAGCCAAGACTGACCAAATATTTCCATGAAAAAAATACGCTACAATATTCAAGATTATATTTTCATGCATTTAAATTTATAATTACTATTACTATACCCTTAAGCATCTTTTTGTTTTTCTTTTCTGAGAAGATACTTTTTATATGGAGTAACAACACACATCTCGCTACTGAAGTATCTAAATATTTACCATGGCTGTTTTTGGGAGGGGTGTTTTCAATTTATTCAAATCTAATATTCTTGCTTCTCTATAGCCAGGGACAGTTAAAAAAACATACTGTCGTGTATGTGATTTTTAGCACGATAATAATTCCGTCAAACATTTTTATCGCTAAGAACTTTCATGGTGATGGAACTTCTGTTTTTTATGCGGTGAATGCTATCCTCTTATTTATTTTGTGGGGAGGATATAACCTTACTGAAACATTCAAACATGGACTAGGAATAATAATCTTTTATATTATACCCTTGGTCATTATAGAACTCATTTATTATTATTACATATCTAAATTCGAAGCGTTTAGTGGAAGCCGGTTATTATCTTTTGCATATTTATCTTTGTTAGGGTTTGGAAGCGTTCTAATTTCTATGTGCTATATTTTTGGAATGCATAAAATATTACCTTCTTTTGATTTTAAAATGAGCAAAAAATGAAAGTGTTTATATGTGCGCCTTCTTTTGATGAGAATAGTGGTGGTTCCGTAGTTCTTCATCGTTTATGTCATATTATTAATGAATTTAGCGAACATAACGCTTTTCTTGTAAAGTTAAAACCAACATATTCAGGAAAAATAACGATTAAAAAAATACTTCAGCAATTAAAATGGGAAGTTCGCTCGAAGTCTTGTTTTAAAACGCATGCTGAATGGAATACTCCGCTATGGAATTCGAAAAGAATTCCTGAAGATGGGATAGTCATATATCCGGAAATAGTTAATGGCAATCCTCTTGGGGCCAAACATGTCGTAAGATGGTTACTGCATCAGCCTGGTTTTCATACATCCATCATCAATTATGAAGCTGGCGAAATGTATTATAAATTTAACTCAGCTATTAAAGATTTTCAGAGAGACGGGTCGTTTACATCTCAGAATGAATTGAAAGTTATTTATTACCCAATTGATATATATAATGAAAGTAATGATGTAAAAGATATAGACTGCTGTTTCATGGTTAGAAAAGGAACTTATAAAGAAAAAATACATCCCGCTAATGCAGTACAAATTGACGGTTTAAGTCATAAAGAAGTAGCCGCTATTTTCAAGCGCTCTAAAAAATTCATTTGTTATGATGATTACACCGCCTATTCAATTTTTGCTGTGTTATGTGGTTGCCCGTCATATGTTGTACCAGCTCAAGGGCAGTCGATAGAAGATTGGTATCCAAATTTATCGGACAGATATGGTATTTCTTTTGGTTTCTCAATAGAGCAAGAAGAGTGGGCACAAAGCACAAGAGAAAATGTTTATAATCACATTATTGCAGAACATCAACGATCAAACGAAACAGTACTTAAATGCTTATCTGAGATGTCTATATATTTCCATTTAAAGTGATGGAATATACTTATACATAAATATTTTCGCAAAGCGTAAATTCACCAAACTTTGCAGAATAATATTTCGCTTCTTATTATTTTAATGATCATTAAAGGTATGCATATGCGTGTATTTGATGTTTGTTTTACACTTTATGCTTCAAATACAACTTTTGATTTTATTACTCAATATCATCAAAAGGCTGGAAATAAAATTAAGTTTTTATGGTGTAAGGTTTTACTATCTTTACCTTTTAAAATTTTAAATAAATTCAAATTAATTTCTCTACGAGATAATTTTATCTATACTTTAAAAGGAGAGTCCAAAGATAAACTCTTCAAATTTTCAACTTTTTTTGTTGACGATTTTCTCAAATCTAAAGAAAATGAAACAACGATGAAATTGCTTTTATCAAATCAATCAGATTCTATTTTGATATCCGCTTCCCTGGATCCTGTAATTGATGCAATTTCTAAGAAATTAAGTGTTACCGGGTACTCTTCAAAATTACAATATAAAAATGGTTATTGCACTGGTAGATTAGAGATAGATCTCAAAGGGAATAAACATACTAAAATTATGCTAGAAAAACTAGAGTTGGTTGTTACTGACAATATGAGTGATATTAATCTAATAAAAAATAGTCAACAATCCTATATTGTTACTCGAAAAAATAATAATGAAAAGTGGCTGGTATTACTTTCACATAACAATGTGGATTTAGGAAGGATTAAATTTTTATGAACCTTTATATACCATTTTCCTATCTTCTCATTACCAGAATTAAAACGAAGCATGAAAGAATTAGTTGGTTTATCATTTATCCTCTTTTTCTTTTGCTCACAGTAATTATTTTAAAAGGAGAGGTGTTAAATTTCATAGCTAGTTTTATTATGATAATGTCCTTATATGAAATAGGATATATTGACAATGATTTTAGAACTGTAAAAAAAGAGAAAGATCCTACCCTTCGTGCCACAACACAACGCGCATGGATAGAAAAAAATATAATTTCTCTTGTGGTTTCTAGAATATTACTTTCTGTTGTATTGGGTTTTTTTCTATATTTTAAGACTGATTTTCCCCAGCAGATAACAATATTGCTTTTGATGGTTTTACTGTTGTGTGGTTTTTACTATCATAATACATTGCGTTCTCGATGGAATGTATTGACCTATTTTATTGTGGTTCTCTGCCGCTATATAATCCCAGTTATTGCATCTGTAAATAGTGTTTATTTTCCATATTTAGTTCCGTTTATCATTCTCTCGTTTCCTTTAGTCCGTACTATTGAGCATGCTTGTAAAGAAAAATATGGTTTTATCAAACTTAAGAAACTTGTAAAGAACCCAGATCTTTTTCGTGTAAAATGGTATATGTTAGTGACATTACTCATTTTTATAATAATGATAATGCACCGTGTTAACATTTTAATCGAATTATTTGTCCTAAGTATGTATTTTCTTTCGTACAGAATTGCAACACTGTATATTTCCAAAACAAAACAAGTTATGAGAAATAAACATCAATCTTATAATTGGGAAGACAATGAAAAGTAAGACAGCCGCGATAGTTATTCTATTTAACCCTACAAAAGAAAATACAGAGAAATTATTAATTGAGCTTAAGCAGCAATGTGACTTTGTCGTACTTGTTGATAATACACCTGAAAATATTCCCAGAACGTTAGGTCCGAATTTGAAGTTCGAAAATGTAATCTACGACGATCTAAAGATGAATATGGGGATAGCTTACGCTCAAAACCATGGCTTCCTCAAAGCTGTTAATCTAGGTTGCGATATCTTTTTCACTTTTGACCAAGATTCAACAATTGGGAAAAATTATATTTCTGAAATGTATAATGAATATATTAAATGTGCAAAAATAAATAAACAAGTAGCTGCATTAGGCCCTTTAATAATAAATGAGAGGAATAAATCTCAGTACGATCGTGAAATTAATATTGGTAAAGAGTTCGCTGAGGGTGTTTATTCTGTAGAAAGTATTATTTCCTCAGGCGCACTGATTCCCTTAAATGCTCTTACATATGTAGGGTTAAACAAATCGGAATGGTTTATCGATCTGGTAGATATCGAATGGTGTTATCGAGCCCGACATCTTGGTTGGGAAGTTCTTTCAACCAAAAATATTACGCTACAACATAATATTGGTATGCAGGATGTTAACATTTTAGGAGTACGCAGTTTCGCTAAATGTAGTCCTTTTAGATTATATTATGTTTATAGAAATTGGCTATTGGCAAATAGAGAAATTTCATTCCCTCTGAAATACAAGATCAAAAAATTATTTGTTATGCCATGCAAATTTATAATCTATGCATTAAGTGATAACGGTCTTGCACGAATCAAGTTTATGCTTCAGGGGATTCGTGACGGATTAAAAGGTGTGAGTGGTCCACATCGTTAAAATTCTTTTAACAAAGTAAAATTTTCTGAGGTTAAATTGGCTATCAAACATTTTAGAATATACATGCTTTTTCTTTGCATGGTGGCAATATCATTATTCTTTGGCTTACGGATGTTAGGGCAGGATAGCGATTTTATATCTTACGAAACTTTTTACGATAGTATTAATGATAACTTTGCTTTTTCAGATACAAGGTTTGAATTTGGCTTTGTATTGATAAGTTATTTTTTTAAACAGGTCCTCAATACTGACATTCATGTGCTACTGGTCTTCATAGCATTTATCTCATTAACGATTAAACAATACCTTTTTTCTAAATCTAATAATAGATTCCTCATTGCAATTATTTATTTGATGGGAATAGGGCTTCTGCATGAAATGACGCAGATTCGTGTAGCTATAGCTATAAGCTTTGTTCTCTTAAGTCTTTACTTTAAATCGAACGAACGAACTAAATTGTCATTTTTGTTTTTTATACTTTCAATATTGTTCCATTACTCCATGGCATTCTTTATTATGGGCCTGATAATACCCAACGCATGGTTGGCGAACAACAAACTAAAAATACCTGTAATTTTTCTTTATGCAGTGATAGCAGCAGTTATTTTGTATTACATACAGGATATTCTAATTTCTAATTTTAGCATGATAAGATTATATGCCAGTCGGGCTGATAACGAGAGTTTTAATTTTGCATCTATAAGATTTATGGGGCTGCTATTACCACTGATAATTGGTGTTTTTTCTTTTAACAATCTTTCAGTCTTTCAAAAAAGATGTTTTATAATTTCTATGGCGGCATATGCGATTTCAATACCTGCATCACTAATTCCTACGATTGCAAGCAGAATATTCGAGTTAGGATGGACTTGCTTTTATTTTTGGGTTCCAGGAGTTACCAATAAGTGGAATAAAACAATTGCATTGTTCTTTCTAATTTTTGTAAGTGTGTATTTTGCGGTTAGAAATATCTACCTTGAGCCAATTTTTGGCACGCAATAAGTTATTTGATATTTTGTGTTTCGCTTGTTATTGATATTTTTTTTGCAAAAAATAATAATTCGGGTGAAAAAAGTTTTGTATATGTTGAGAATTTGATTGAAATGAAGAGTGTTCATAATGATTAATAATGAGCGAAGGACGTTGTTGTATTTCGTGAACGTTGATTGGTTTTTTATTTCACATCGTTTGCCAATAGCGTTGAAAGCACTTCAGCAGGGTTTCCACGTTGTAATAGCATGTCGTTTTACTACTCACCGTGAGCAACTGGAGTCTATGGGATTCGAGACTTATGAAATCCCTTTCAGTCGAAGCGGTGTTGGGCTATTTTCAGAAATGAAAACTCTTCTCAATGTGCGGCAAGTAATTAGTTTGACACGTCCTGATATTATTCATTCAATTACTATTAAACCAGTTATATATTCAGGTTTAATGCGGAAGACGCTCTTTAGAAAGAGTGCAATGGTATCCGCAATATCTGGACTGGGATATGTTTTTACGTCCCCAACCTTGCGCGCAAGATTAATAAAGTTGACTGTTTCATTGCTTTATAAAATCTCGTTGAGCGGGAAAAGGAAAATTGTTATTTTCCAAAATAGTTCTGATGAAAGCATTCTTAGTAATATAGTTGGTTTGACTCGCGATGATAAAGTTTTGATTAAAGGTTCTGGTGCTGACCTGAACGTCTATAATTATAAGCCTGAAATGGAAGAGTGCTCGGTTAAGGTTTCAATGGCATGTCGCTTGTTAAAAGATAAAGGTGTTTATGAATATATCGAAGCTGCCAAGCTAGTTAAGGAAAAATACCCTGACGTTGATTTTTTACTTATTGGTACCCCTGATATCGAAAATCCAAATTCAGTCATGATTCATGAAATTGAAAAGTGGGCAAATGATGGAGTGGTAAAATATTTAGGCCACCGAACAGATATTGCTGAGATTTTTAGTCAATCTAATATTGTTTGCCTCCCTTCTTTTTATGGTGAAGGGGTTCCAAAGGTTCTTATTGAAGCGGCAGCATGTGGTAGAGCTATTGTCACTACAAATAACCCCGGTTGCAGAGATGCGATTATTCATGGCCAAACAGGTCTCTGTGTCCCTATAAAAAATTCACAGGCTCTGGCTGGCGCTATTATAAGTTTAATCGAGCAACCTGAACTGAGACGCAAAATGGGAATTGCTGCGAGAGATTTTGCTGAACAAGAATTCGATGTCAACTCGGTGGTTGATAAACACATGAGTATTTACAATCGACTTATTACGTAACATAACATCGATTTTTAATCCAAAAGTACTAAATTGTTTTTTTAAATTCCTTTATGGTCCTGGTTTCAATATTTTTGCAATGTACTAATTTCGCTAAAAAGTTTTTTAGCCACATTTTGCAATATCCCTCACTTATAGTAGGTAAAAGTTTTAAAAGCAATTTTAGCTACCTCCATGACCTTAACCTGAGTTAACATTATCAACATATTCAAGCCGCGCATAAGTCGCGGCGACCACACCTGACAGGAGTATGTAATGTCCAAGCAACAGATCGGCGTTGTCGGTATGGCAGTGATGGGGCGCAACCTGGCGCTCAACATCGAAAGCCGTGGTTATACCGTCTCCGTTTTCAACCGCTCCCGTGATAAGACCGAAGAAGTCATCGCTGAGAATCCGGGTAAGAAGCTGGTTCCTTTCTATACGGTTAAAGAGTTTGTTGAATCTCTGGAAACGCCTCGTCGTATCCTGTTAATGGTGAAAGCTGGCGCAGGTACCGATGCAGCCATCGATTCCCTGAAACCTTATCTGGATAAAGGCGACATCATCATTGATGGTGGTAACACCTTCTTCCAGGACACCATTCGTCGTAACCGTGAACTCTCTGCTGAAGGTTTCAACTTCATCGGTACCGGTGTTTCCGGTGGTGAAGAGGGCGCGCTGAAAGGCCCATCTATCATGCCTGGCGGCCAGAAAGAAGCGTACGAGCTTGTTGCGCCAATCCTGACCAAAATCGCTGCGGTTGCGGAAGATGGTGAGCCGTGTGTGACCTATATCGGTCCGGACGGTGCAGGCCACTATGTAAAGATGGTTCACAACGGCATCGAATACGGCGATATGCAACTGATTGCTGAAGCCTACTCTCTGCTGAAGGGGGGCCTGAACCTCTCCAACGAAGAACTCGCAGATACCTTCACCGAGTGGAACAAAGGCGAGCTGAACAGCTATCTGATCGACATCACCAAAGATATCTTCACGAAGAAAGATGAAGAGGGTAAATACCTGGTCGATGTGATTCTTGACGAAGCGGCGAACAAAGGTACCGGTAAATGGACCAGCCAGAGCTCTTTGGACCTGGGCGAACCGCTGTCTCTGATCACCGAATCCGTATTCGCTCGCTACATCTCTTCTCTGAAAGATCAGCGCGTGGCGGCTTCCAAAGTGCTGTCTGGTCCGCAGGCTAAACCAGCGGGTGACAAAGCGGAATTCGTTGAGAAGGTTCGTCGTGCTCTGTACCTGGGCAAAATCGTCTCTTACGCGCAAGGTTTCTCTCAACTGCGCGCGGCTTCTGACGAAAACAACTGGGATCTGAACTACGGTGAAATCGCGAAGATCTTCCGTGCAGGTTGCATTATCCGCGCCCAATTCCTGCAGAAAATCACCGATGCCTATGCTCAAAATGCAGGTATCGCGAACCTGCTTCTGGCACCTTACTTTAAGAAGATTGCTGACGAATACCAGCAGGCGCTGCGTGATGTGGTTGCATACGCTGTACAGAATGGTATTCCTGTGCCGACCTTCTCCGCTGCAGTGGCGTACTACGACAGCTATCGCGCTGCCGTACTGCCTGCCAACCTGATCCAGGCGCAGCGTGACTACTTCGGTGCGCACACTTATAAACGTACGGATAAAGAAGGTGTGTTTCACACCGAATGGCTGGATTAATCTGATTTAACTCAGCCTGATAACAAAGCCCGGTGATGCCCACCGGGCTTTTTTTATAACGGATAAGCCCATCTGGACTTGCTTTGTCCAGCGAGTGTCTTTCAACACCCTATAAACCACTGCGTTTTCTCATTTCTGCAGCCAGGCATTCGCCTTGACAGCCGCTCAACATAAGAGGTAAAAACCTCAACAGTTGTTTATTGCGGTGGTGTGCTTACGCCTCCTGAAACTTAAACTTGAAGAAGTTGAACGAATGAAAATAACTATCTCCGGAACAGGCTATGTAGGCCTATCAAACGGCATTCTGATCGCACAAAACCATGAAGTGGTGGCGTTGGATATCGTTAAGTCCAAAGTGGATATGCTTAATCAAAAGCAATCCCCGATTGTCGATAAAGAAATCCAGGAATACCTTGCCAATAAACCGCTGAATTTCCGTGCCACGACGGATAAAGAAGACGCCTATCGCGACGCAGATTTCGTCATCATCGCGACACCAACGGATTACGACCCTAAAACCAACTACTTCAACACCTCAACCGTAGAAGCGGTGATCAAAGATGTTATCGCAATCAACCCAAAAGCGGTGATGATCATCAAATCGACCATTCCGGTAGGCTTCACTAAATCGATTAAAGAAGAGTTGGGTATTGATAATGTCTTCTTCTCGCCAGAGTTCCTGCGCGAGGGCAGGGCGTTATACGATAACCTGCACCCATCCCGTATCGTGATCGGTGAGCGCTCTGAGCGTGCGGAGCGCTTCGCCGCACTGCTGCAGGAAGGCGCAATCAAGAAAGATATTCCGGTACTGTTCACTGACTCCACCGAAGCCGAGGCGATCAAGCTCTTCGCCAATACCTATCTGGCAATGCGCGTGGCCTACTTCAACGAGCTGGACAGCTACGCTGAGAGCCTGGGTTTGAACACCCGCCAGATCATCGAAGGTGTTTGTCTCGATCCGCGCATTGGTAACCACTATAACAATCCGTCATTTGGCTACGGTGGTTACTGCCTGCCAAAAGATACCAAGCAGTTGCTGGCCAACTATCAGGCTGTGCCAAACAACCTGATTTCAGCGATTGTGGATGCCAATCGCACGCGTAAGGATTTCATTTCTGATTCCATCCTCGCGCGTCAGCCGAAAGTGGTGGGCGTGTATCGTCTGATCATGAAGAGCGGTTCCGATAACTTCCGTGCCTCTTCCATTCAGGGGATCATGAAGCGTATTAAAGCGAAGGGTGTACAGGTCATTATTTATGAACCCGCAATGCAGGAAGATGAGTTCTTCCATTCACGTGTGATTCGCGATTTGAATGCATTCAAGCAGGAAGCGGACGTGATTATCTCTAACCGCATGGCGGAAGAGTTGGCGGATGTGGCGGATAAAGTCTATACCCGCGATCTGTTCGGTAGCGATTGATTATTTTAACGCGCGTAAAAAACCCGGCTATGTTGCCGGGTTTTTTTATTTTCAGACCTTGTAGAAAGCGCGATACCAGTCGACAAAGTTTTTCACCCCGTCTTTGACTGAAGTCTGCGGTTTAAAACCAATAACGTCATACAACGCTTTCGTGTCCGCGCTGGTTTCCAGCACGTCACCCGGTTGAATCGGCATCATGTTTTTCTCTGCTTCTTTGCCGAGAGCTTCTTCCAGCGCCGTAATGTAATCCATAAGCTCGACCGGAGAGCTGTTACCAATGTTGTAAACCCGATAAGGCGCGGAGCTGGTTGCCGGGGAACCGGTCTCGACGGTCCAGTCTGCATCGGCCTGAGGTATGACATCCTGCAAACGAATAATGGCTTCAGCGATGTCATCAATGTAAGTGAAGTCACGCTTCATCTTGCCGTAGTTGTAAACATCGATGCTTTTGCCTTCTATCATTGCCTTTGTAAACTTGAACAGCGCCATGTCCGGACGTCCCCACGGGCCATACACGGTAAAGAAACGCAGGCCGGTGGTCGGCATGTTATAGAGATGGGAATAAGTATGCGACATCAGCTCGTTGGCTTTTTTGGTCGCCGCGTACAGTGACACCGGGTGATCTACGGAGTCGTCAGTGGAGAACGGCATCTTGCGGTTCAGACCATAAACGGAGCTTGATGAGGCATACAGCAGGTGCTGTACCTTGTTATGACGACACCCTTCCAGCACGTTAAGGTGACCGACCAGGTTAGCATCCGCATACGCGTGCGGATTTTCCAGCGAGTAACGCACACCTGCTTGAGCGGCCAGATGTATCACGCGATCAAACTTTTCGGTGGCAAACAGCGCTGCCATAGTTTCACGATCGGCTAACTCCATCTTGTGGAAGGTGAAATTCCCGGATTTCAGTAAATCCAGACGTGCCAGCTTGAGATTGACGTCATAATAGTCATTAAGATTATCAATTCCGACGACCTGATGCCCGGCATCCAGCAAGCGTTGGCTGACATGCGATCCGATAAAACCTGCCGCGCCCGTGACCAAAAATTTCATATCTTTCCTCATTATATTTCTATCTTGTCGATGCCTGAGGCATCAGAATTGCTATATGATAACGCGTTGACTGCGAGTTACATAACCCATCTTTCCGATATAACTCATCGGATTCTGATAGAAAAATCGCTGGCAACAGATACACTATGTAAACATCACTGTTTTTGCCCTTTTTCATCTGTTAGGGATTGTATGACGCAGAACAACAATACTCCGGTTAATAGCAGTAATGGTCCGGAGCAAATTGATTTACTTGATTTAGTGCTACAGCTGTGGCGTGGAAAGTGGGTAATTGGCGCTTTTGTTGCTGTTTTTATCATCATTGCGGGTATTTACATCACCATTGCAAAAGAAAAATGGACCTCGTCCGCGATTATTGCCCAGCCGGATGCGGCGCAAATTGCCACTTACGCGAATGCACTGAATATCCTTTACGGTAGTGCGGCACCTTCAATGCTGGATATTCAAAACCGTGCCATTGGTCGTTTCAATTCGTCGTTTTCTGCTTTAGCTCAGGCGCTTGAAAACCAGGAAATGCCAGAAAAGCTGACCATCGATGCAACCGTTAAAGGGCAACCGCTGCCGTTAAGCGTCACTTATCAAGGTGAGTCAGCAGAAGCGGCACAAAAACAGCTTGCGCAGTACATCCAACAGGTGGATGAGCAAACGGCGAAGGAACTTGCTCTCGACCTCAAAGACAACATTAAGCAGCAGATCACCAGCCTCAATGACTCCCTTGAAAACCAGGAGAAAGTCGCTCAGGAGCAGAAAGATCTGCGTATTAAACAGATTTCTGAGGCGCTTAAGAATGCGGAAGCGGCGAAAATTACCACCCCGCAGATCCAGCAGACCCAGGACGTGACTCAGGAAACCATGTTCCTGCTGGGAAGCGAAGCGCTGAAATCGATGATTGATAACGAAGCGTCTCGTCCACTGGTCTTCTCTGGCGCTTACTACCAGACTAAGCAAAACTTACTGGATATCGAGAAGTTAAACGTGAACCCGGATACCATCCATGTTTATCGTTACGTTATGAAGCCGGATCTTCCCGTCTATCGTGACAGCCCGAAAAAGGCCATCACGTTAATTCTGGCGGTCTTGCTCGGTGGAATTATCGGTTCTGGTGTGGTTCTCGGCCGCAACGCGTTGCGTAACTACAAACCAAAAGCCTGACTTGCAGATAAAAAAAACCGGGGAAATTCCCCGGTTTTTTTATTTATGCCGCTTACGAAGATTCTCAATCACCGCCGTTAAATCCAGCTCCTGATCCTGCAGCAGCACCAGCAGGTGATACATCAAATCAGACGCTTCGTTGGTCAGCTCTTCGCGGTCATGCACCGTCGCGGCCAGCGCGGTCTCAACGCCTTCTTCACCCACTTTCTGCGCAATACGCTTGGTGCCGCTTGCATACAGCTTCGCCGTATACGAACTGGAAGGATCTGCCGTTTTACGCTCAGCCAGTAACTGCTCCAGTTGATACAGGAACAGCCACTGGTGGCTTGCCTCTCCGAAGCAACTGCTGGTGCCTTTATGGCAGGTGGGACCGATGGGGTTAGCCAGAACCAGCAGAGTATCGTTGTCGCAATCCGGCGTAATGCTAACCACATTCAGGAAGTGGCCAGAGGTTTCCCCTTTGGTCCACAGGCGCTGTTTCGTGCGCGAGAAAAAGGTCACTTTACCGCTGTCGACCGTTTTCGCCAGCGCCTCCTGGTTCATATATCCCAGCATCAGCACTTCACCGGAAACGGCATGCTGGACAACCACGGGCAGTAATCCGTCAGTTTTTTCCCAGTCCAGCTGCGCCTGTTGTTGCTCTGTTAACATACCCTGATCTCCACGCCCTGGTCGGCCAGGTACGTTTTTAACTCACCAATATTGATAATCTGTTTGTGGAACACGGAAGCCGCCAGCGCGCCGTCAACGTTCGCATCGCGGAAGGCTTCCAGGAAGTGTTCCATAGTGCCCGCGCCGCCGGAGGCGATCAGCGGTACGTGACAAACCGCACGCACTTTTTTCAGCTGTTCCAGATCGTAACCGTTACGCACGCCGTCCTGGTTCATCATGTTCAGCACCATTTCGCCCGCGCCACGTTTCTGCACTTCCTGAACCCAGTCCAGCGTCTCCCATTGGGTCACGCGGGTACGGCTTTCGTCGCCAGTATACTGGTTGACGTGATACTTGCCGGTGGCCGCGTCATACCAGGTGTCGATCCCGACAACAATACACTGCACGCCAAAGCGATCGGCCAGACGGGTAATCAGCTCCGGGTCGGCCAGCGCAGGGGAGTTGATTGAAATTTTGTCGGCACCAAAGGAGAGGATTTTCGCCGCATCTTCTGCAGACTTAATCCCGCCCGCCACGCAGAACGGAATATCAATCACCTCTGCGACGCGCGAGACCCAGCTTTTATCCACCACTCGGCCATCGCTGGAGGCGGTGATATCATAAAATACCAGCTCGTCTGCACCTTCATCGGCATAGCGTTTTGCCAGTGGGACGATGTCGCCGATGATCTCGTGGTTGCGGAACTGCACGCCTTTTACAACCTGGCCGTCACGTACGTCCAGGCAAGGGATTATCCGTTTTGCCAGCATTGAATCGCCTCCGTCACAGTAAATTTTCCTTCCAGCAGGGCCCGGCCCACAATCACACCCTTCACGCCGGTCCCGCGCAGTGCGGCGATGTCGTTAATATCGCCTATGCCGCCAGAGGACTGAAACGCCACCTGCGGATAGCGGGTGCAAACTTCTTGATATAAAGAAACGTTAGAGCCTGCCAGCGTGCCGTCGCGGGAGATATCGGTGCACAGCACGTGCTTCAGGCCAACGGGCAGATAAATATCCACCAGCTCCTCCAGGGTAACGCCAGAATTCTCCTGCCAGCCGCTGACCGCTACCTGCTTATTGCCCTGTTCATCGATACGGACATCCAGGGCCAGCACCAGCGCGTCGGCACCAAAGCGGCGGAACCAGCCTTTCACCGTGTCGGGATCTTTGACCGCCGTCGAGCCGACCACCACGCGCGCCACGCCGGCGTCCAGCAGTGCCGCAACGTCATCTTCCGTGCGCACACCGCCACCAACCTGTACGGGGACATCCACGCCCGCCACCAGTTTTTTTAACAGTGGGATCTGGCGTTTTGCCGGATCTTTCGCGCCCGTTAAATCCACCAGGTGCAACACCTGCGCACCCTGAGCGGCATAATCCTGCAGGCGGGGCAGCGGATCGTTACCGTAGTCGCGCTGCTGGCCGTAATCACCCTGATGAAGACGAACAACCGTGCCGTCAATTAAGTCTAAAGCGGGAATAATCATCACATCTCCAGGAAGTTTTTCAGCAGCTGAGCGCCTGCGGCACCCGAACGTTCCGGGTGAAACTGCACGCCGAAGAAGTTATCTTTCTGCACTGCCGCGGTAAACGCCTCGCCATAATTGCACTGGGCGATGGTGTAGGGATTCACAGGCATGGCGTAGCTGTGCACGAAGTAGAAGTAAGCGCCATCCTCAATGCCGCGAAACAGTCTGTCACCCGCTTTCGCATAAACGCGGTTCCAGCCCATATGTGGCAGTGGTAAACCGTGATCGGCCATTTTTGGCACGTCTTCTTCAATAATACCCAGCAGTTCGACGCCGTTGCTCTCTTCACTACGACGGCCGAGCAGTTGCATACCCAGGCAAATCCCGAGCACTGGCTGGGTACAGGCTTTGATGAGATCGACCAGTTCACGCTCGTGGATCTGATCCATCGCCGCCTGCGCGGTGCCTACACCAGGCAGGAAGAGTTTGTCTGCGCGCAGCACGACGTCCGGGTCACGGCTCACCACTGGCTCGTAGCCGTGGCGAGCAATGGCCGATTTCACGGAGTTCAGGTTGGCGCATCCGGTATCCAGAATCACCACATTCATTACAGCACTCCTTTTGATGAGGGCAGGGCGTCACCTTCCACACGAATTGCCTGGCGCAGGGTACGGCCAAAGGCCTTGAACAGGCTCTCCACTCGGTGGTGGTCGTTCTTGCCTTTGGTCTTAAGGTGCAGCGTCAGGCCCATGGTGTAGGACAATGAACGGAAGAAGTGCTCCACCATTTCGGTGCTGAGATCGCCCACGCGCTGGTAGGTGAAATCGGCTTTATATTCCAGGTGCGGACGACCGGAGATATCCATCGCACAGCGCGCCAGGCACTCATCCATTGGCAGAACAAACCCAAAACGGTTGATGCCACGTTTGTCGCCCAGGGCCAGCTTCAGCGCTTCGCCCAGCGCCAGACCGGTGTCTTCAACGGTGTGGTGATCGTCAATGTAGAGATCGCCTTTAACCGTAATCTCCATGCGGAAGCCGCCGTGGGTGGCAATCTGATCCAGCATGTGGTCGAAGAAACCCACCCCGGTGTGGATCTTGCTGCCGCCTTCGCGATCCAGCCACACCTTGACGTCAATCTGTGTCTCTTTGGTGTTGCGTTCTACGTGCGAGTAGCGGTCACGTTTGGTGAGCTGCTCGCCAATCTTCGCCCAGTTGAGATCGTCGCGGTTGTAGCGCAGCCCGGTGATGCCCATATTTTCGGCAAGCGTAATGTCGGTGGCGCGATCGCCAATAACGTAGCTGTTAGCTTTATCCAGGACATCTTCCAGCAGATAGCGCTCTACCAGTTTCACCTTCGGCTTGCGGCAGTCGCACGCATCGGCAGGCAGATGTGGGCAAATCAGCACCTCATCAAATACCACCCCCTGAGAGGTGAGTACCTGCATCATCAGGTTATGCGGGCCGTCAAAGTCGGCCTGCGGGAAGCTGTCGGTACCCAGACCGTCCTGGTTGGTGATCATCACCAGCTTATATCCGGCTTTCTGCAGTTTCAGCAGCACCGGGATCACGTCTGGTTCAAAAGCCAGTTTGTCGAAACGATCGACCTGAAAATCGGTTGGTGGCTCCGAAATCAGGGTGCCGTCTCGGTCGATAAAGAGGATCTTCTGGCTCATACTTTCTCCGCTTTCAGTGCGTCAATCACGCGCTGGCTCTCTGCACGGGTACCTACGGTAATACGCAGGCAGCCGCTCAGAGAAGGTTGTTTATTTTGATCACGTAAGATAATGCCCTGATCCCATAAAGATTTAAATACGGCACTGGAGGCGGTAAAGCAAACCAGGAGGTAGTTGGTTTCAGAGTCGAACACCTGCTCTACGCAAGGGATCGCTTTCAGGGCGGTCACCAGGTACTGTCGTTCTTCCAGGATTTGTGCCACACGCTCACGCATCGCATTGATCCCTTGCGGGGTCAGGGCCTGAGCGGCAATGTCAGCCACGGGAGTAGAAAGCGGATAGGGGGCGATCACTTTCAGCAGCAGGTCGATCACCGCTTTATTGGCCAGCGTAAACCCGCAGCGCAGACCTGCAAGCGCAAAGGCTTTCGACAGCGTACGCAGCACCACCAGGTGTGGGTACTCTTCCAGCCAGCCGGCCAGCGTCGCCTGAGGGCAGAACTCAATATAGGCTTCGTCGGCGACCACCAGTGCTTTGCCGCGGGTCATCTCCAGCAGGGTACGGATATCCTGAGGGTTGATAATTTGCCCGGTTGGGTTGTTGGGGCTACAGACAAAGACCACCTTCACGCCGTCCAGATTGTCGGCAATTCCCTGCAGGTCCAGCTGCCAGTTCTCCAGGGAGAGCACGTTACGGCACGCCACGCCAAAGGTTTCCGCGCTGACGCTGTACATGCCGTAGGTTGGCTGGCAATACATCACCGCATCTTTACCTGGCTCGCAGAACGCGCGGATCAACAGCTCAATGCCTTCATCCGCACCGCGGCTGACCAGCACCTGCTCCGGCTTCACGCCCGCATATTGCGCATAGTTTTCAATCACTGCTTTTGGCTGGCACTCCGGATAACGGTTCAGCGTCTGCTGCGACAGCTCAAACTGTACCGCTGTAGGGAATTCGTTGGCGTTCAGCCAGACATCACCGTTGCCGCCCAGGCGACGAGCAGATTGATAAGGCGTCAGTCGACGGACATTTTCCCGCGCTAATTCTTCAATGTTCATGCTTGCTCCTTCAGGGCTGCAACGCGCAGCGTAACGGCGTTTTTGTGGGCGGTAAGGCGCTCGGCGGCGGCCAGCGTCTGAATGGTGGACGCCAGCGAGGCAAACCCTTCACGGGAGAGTTCCTGCACGGTCATGCGTTTCTGGAAATCGGCCAGGCCCAGGCTGGAACAGGTCGAGGTGTAACCATACGTCGGCAGAACGTGGTTGGTGCCGGAGGCGTAATCGCCCGCGGACTCCGGGGACCAGTCGCCGAGGAAAACCGAACCTGCGCTGGTGATGCTGTCGACCAGGTCGCGCGCGTTGCGGGTCTGAATAATCAGATGCTCCGGGCCGTACTGGTTGGAGATAGCGATGCACTGGCCAAGATCGCGCGCCACAATCAGGCGGCTGGCGGATAACGCCTGGCGTGCCGTGTCGGCGCGGGGTAAATCGGCAAGCTGACGCTCTACGGCTTCACCCACGCGTTTGGCCATATCGGCATCTGGCGTCAGTAAAATCACCTGAGAATCCGGGCCGTGTTCCGCCTGGGATAACAGGTCAGACGCCACAAAATCCGGCGTGGCGCCGCTGTCGGCAATCACCAGCACTTCCGACGGACCCGCGGGCATATCAATGGCCGCGCCATCAAGACGCTGGCTGACCTGGCGCTTGGCTTCGGTGACAAAGGCGTTGCCCGGGCCGAAAATTTTGTCGACCTTCGGGATAGATTCTGTGCCAAACGCGAGGGCAGAAATCGCCTGCGCGCCGCCGACTTTAAACACTTCCTGCACGCCACAGAGTTTTGCAGCATAGAGAATTTCATCGGCAATCGGTGGTGGGGAGCAGAGCACCACTTTCTGGCAACCGGCAATACGCGCCGGAGTGGCCAACATTAATACGGTTGAGAACAGCGGGGCGGAGCCGCCAGGGATGTAGAGACCCACCGAGGCGACGGGACGGGTCACCTGCTGGCAACGCACACCCGGCAGCGTTTCCACATCAACGGTCTGCAGTTTCTGCGCGACGTGGAAGGTCTCGATGTTTTTCACTGCGACGGCCATCGCCTGTTTGATGTCATCACCCAGACGATTACTGGCATCAATGATTTCCTGTTCGGTAACCTTTAATGCATCAACTTCCGTTTTATCAAACTTTGCACTGTATTCCCGCAGCGCTTTATCGCCACGGGTTTTGACGTTATTCAGGATCTCCGTCACGGTACGGGTGATGCTTTCGGAGGCGCTGATGGCCGGGCGCATTAACAGCTCGCGCTGCTGTTCGTCAGTACACTCATTCCAGGTGATGATCGTGTTAAAGCTCATGGCAATTACTCCATCATCTTCTCAATTGGCAGCACCAGAATGGAGCTTGCGCCCAGTGCCTTCAGTTTTTCCATGGTTTCCCAGAACAGCGTTTCGCTACTGACCATGTGCATCGCCACACGCTGCTGATCGCCCGCCAGTGGCAGAATGGTAGGGCGCTCAGCACCTGGCAGCAGGGCGATCACTTCGTCCAGACGTTCGGTTGGTGCATGCATCATGATGTACTTGGATTCACGCGCCTGAATCACACCCTGAATACGGGTCAGCAGTTTATCGATCAGCTGCTGCTTGGCGTCAGCCATTTCGCCGTCACGCTGGATCAGGCACGCTTTGGAGCGGTAGATCACTTCCACTTCGCGCAGGCCGTTCGCTTCCAGGGTGGCACCGGTGGAGACGAGGTCGCAAATGGCATCCGCCAGGCCCGCACGCGGCGCGACTTCAACAGAGCCGTTAAGCAGACAGGATTTAAACTGCACACCTTTCTGATCCAGATAGCGTTTTAACAGGTGAGGGTAGGAGGTAGCGATGCGTTTGCCGTTCAGCGCGGCCGGGCCATCCCAGGCTTCATCAACCGGTGTTGCCAGCGACAGGCGGCAGCCGCCGAAGTCCAGGCGACGCAGGGTGAAGTAACGCGGATCTTCACCCTGAGCGCGACGGGTCAGAAGCTCTTCTTCCAGTACGTTTTCACCGATGATGCCAAGGTCAACGACACCGTCCATCACCAGGCCTGGGATATCGTCATCACGCACGCGCAGAATGTCGATGGGCATGTTTTCAGCCAGGGCAATCAGGCGCTGGGTGTGCAGGTTGATTTTAATCCCGCAGCGGGCCAGCAGTTCGCGTGAATCATCACTCAAACGGCCTGATTTTTGAATAGCTATGCGTAAACGTGAGTTATCTAACATTCTGTGTTCCTCGTTAACCTGTTTTAATCTGTCTGAATTTGGTCCAAAAAAAAGCCCCCGGAAGAAGATCTTCCGGGGGCTTTTTCATGCGTTCATGCACCACTGGAAGATCCAAACGTCTTCCAGCACACATCGCCTGAAAGACTAGTCAGGATGATGGTGATGATGGCGGTGTTTAAATTGAACGCGTGTCATATAAATTCTCGATGAATGCTTATTCATTTGATGTCTTTTAACCTAAACCAGTTGTATGACACATTGCAAGGGCTTTTTTTGATCATTAATTCATTTCATATTGATGCTATGAATTGTGTGTTCTGCTGCGCTGGCGTAGCCTTATGAGAGACGAGTGAGAGTCAGGAGAATTCACATGAAAAAGGTCGCGATTGTCGGTTTAGGATGGCTGGGAATGCCGCTGGCGATGTCATTAGCCGCGAAAGGCTGGCATGTGACCGGGAGCAAAACCACGGCAGATGGCGTGGAGGCGGCGCGCATGTGCGGTATTGATGGCGTCGAGCTGCGTCTTGAACCAGAGCTGGTATGTGATACTGACGATCTGGACACGCTGATGAATGTGGATGCGCTGGTCATTACGCTTCCCGCGCGTCGCAGCGGTCCGGGCGAATCATTCTATCTGCAGGCGATGCAGGAGATTGTCGACAGCGCACTGGCACACGATGTGCCGCGTATTATTTTTACCAGCTCAACCTCGGTCTACGGTGATGTTGAAGGTGTGGTGAAGGAGACTACCGAGCGCCGCCCTGTTACCGCGAGCGGAAAAGTGTTGAAAGAGCTGGAAGACTGGCTGCACAACCTGCCGGGAACGCAGGTTGATATCCTGCGTCTGGCGGGGCTGGTTGGCCCTGGGCGACACCCGGGACGCTTTTTTGCCGGCAAGTCTGCCCCCGATGGGCAACATGTGGTGAATCTGGTGCATCTAGACGATGTTGTCGGGGCAATTGAGCTCCTCTTGCAGGCTCCAAAGGGCGGGCACATCTATAATATATGTGCACCCTCTCATCCTGCGCGAAGCACATTTTACCCGCTGATGGCGCGTCAGTTGGGTCTGGCGCCACCCGTTTTTGGTGAGACAAAGGACGAAAGCAAAGGCAAAATTGTTGATGGCAACCGCATTTGTCATGAACTGGGTTTTGAGTATCAGTATCCCGATCCGCTGGTGATGCCCATGGCATAAGTCCTCCGGCGGAATCCCTCGCACACCGGAAGGGGGCGAACATGAAACCGCTGCTGGATGTTCTCATTATTCTGGATGCACTGGAAAAAGAAGGCAGCTTTGCGGCTGCCTCAGCGAAGCTCTACAAAACCCCTTCAGCGCTGAGCTACACGGTTCATAAACTGGAAAGCGATCTGAATATCCAGATCCTCGATCGCTCTGGCCACCGGGCCCGCTTTACCCGCACCGGACAAATGCTGCTGGAAAAAGGGCGTGAAGTGCTGCACACCGTCCGCGAACTGGAAAAACAGGCCATCAAACTTCATCAGGGCTGGGAAAATGAACTGGTGATTGGCGTTGACGATACTTTTCCGTTTTCCCTTCTGACGCCGCTGATTGAAGCGTTTTATCAGCGCCACAGCGTGACCCGGCTGATTTTCATTAATGGTGTGCTGGGCGGCTCCTGGGAGGCCTTGGTTCAGGGGAGGGCGGATATCATCGTCGGCGCATTACATGAACCTCCTCAACTGAGCGATTTTGGGTTTGCCCGCCTCGGGATACTTGAGCAAGTTTTTGCGGTTGCTCCGCATCATCCGCTGGCCCGGGAGCCCGAGCCCATTAACCGGCGCGTTATTAAAGGTTACCGTGCTATTGTGGTGGGCGACAGCTCACGGCCGGAATGTGCCGTATCGTCGCAGCTGCTTGATGAGCAGGAGGCCATTACTGTTTTTGATTTTAAAACCAAGCTGGAATTGCAAATCAGTGGGCTGGGTTGCGGCTATTTACCTCGCTATCTGGCGCAGCGATTTCTTGATAGCGGCGCGCTGATTGAAAAACAGGTGCTGGCTCAAAGCAGTAATGAATCGGTCTGGGTTGGCTGGAATGAACAAACGGCGGGGTTAGCCAGCGCCTGGTGGCGGGACGAAATTTTAGCAAATAGTGCTATCGCCGCTGTCTATACACAGAGCAGCGTCCACAAATCAGCCAGTTAGCGCAGGAATATTTACAATGCCTTTGTAAAGTATTGCGTTTTGTATCTGATGTGGGGCAAAATGCGCCGCAGCAACCAAAGGAATAATCGACGATATAAAAGGCGTCGGTTATTTTTTTTTGCATGTATGAAACGAAACTAAAAACCAAGAGGCCGGGCTTCGTACCGGATAGATATTTACTAAAATCCGACAGTTGTTGTCGCTGAGGAAGAAAGAAATGGGGCAATTTTTCGCTTACGTGGCGGTTATCACCGTAAAGGAGAATAACTATGTCGCATAACGCAACTCCAAACACCTCTCGCGTGGAATTACGTAAAACACTTACGTTGATTCCGGTTGTTATGATGGGCCTTGCCTATATGCAACCAATGACGCTGTTCGATACATTCGGTATCGTATCAGGCCTTACTGACGGTCATGTGGCAACGGCGTATGCCTTTGCACTGGTCGCTATTCTCTTTACAGCGCTGAGCTACGGTAAACTGGTTCGCCGTTTCCCGTCTGCAGGCTCTGCCTACACCTATGCCCAGAAATCCATTAGCCCGGCGGTTGGCTTTATGGTGGGCTGGTCATCGCTGCTGGACTACCTGTTCATGCCGATGATCAACATTCTGCTGGCAAAAATTTACTTCGAAGCGCTGGTACCTTCGGTACCGTCGTGGCTCTTTGTTGTTGCGTTAGTGGCCTTTATGACCATCTCTAACCTGCGCAGCATTAAGACCGTGGCGAACTTCAACACCCTGATTGTTATTCTGCAAATGGGTATTGTTGCGGTTATTGTGGGTTTGATCATTTACGGTGTTTCTCACGGTGAAGGCGCGGGCACGCTGGTCAGCTCTCGTCCGTTCTGGTCTGAAGGGGCACATGTGGTGCCGATGATCACCGGTGCGACTATTCTGTGCTTCTCGTTCCTGGGCTTCGACGGTATCTCTTCTCTGTCTGAAGAGACCAAAGATGCAGAACGCGTGATCCCACGAGCCATTTTCCTGACTGCGTTGATTGGTGGCATGATCTTCATTGGTGCCTCCTACTTCCTGCAGCTCTACTTCCCGGATATCTCTCGTTTCAAAGAGCCGGATGCTTCACAGCCTGAAATCATGCTGTATGTAGCAGGGAAAACCTTCCAGTGGGGCGTACTGATCTTCTCCAGCGTTACCGTTCTGGCTTCTGGTATGGCTGCGCATGCAGGGGTTTCTCGCCTGATGTATGTAATGGGTCGTGACGGTGTGTTCCCAACCCGTTTCTTCGGCTACGTTCATCCGAAATGGCGTACTCCGGCGTGGAACGTGCTGTTGGTTGGCGCAATCGCCCTGATGGCCATTAAATTTGACCTGGTGACGGCAACGGCACTGATCAACTTTGGTGCGCTGGTGGCCTTTACCTTTGTTAACCTCTCCGTGATCTCGCAGTTCTGGATCCGTGAGAAGCGCAACAAAACGCTGAAAGACCACTTCAATTACCTGGTTCTGCCAATGTGCGGTGCGCTGACGGTCGGTGCATTGTGGATTAACCTGGAAGAGAGCTCTATGATTCTGGGGCTGATCTGGGGTGGTATTGGTCTGGTTTACCTGGCCTGCGTGACGAAGAGCTTCCGTAACCCGGTTCCTCAGTACGAAGACGTTGCGTAATACCGTGTCGGGTGGCGGCTACGCTTACCCGACCGACAAAACCCGTAGGCCCGCGTAAGTGCAGCACCATCGGGCAAAAAAAACCGGAGACCATCGCCTCCGGTTTTTTTATCGCTGAATTTCAGACTATCTCTTGTACGTACCTGAACAGTGCTTTCAGCAGCGCCTGCTTCTCTTCATTCCCTTCGTATTGGCCGTAAAGCATCTCCAGCTCCTGCACATAGCCGTGCAGATATTCAGGCGTAAACACATTACGACGATGCTGCAGCCAGCTTTCCTGCTCAGCTTCATCCAGCGTGCCGGGATAGTTACGCGCGCGGTAGTTAAACATCAGCTTCTCAATGCGTTTATCCGCAAAGGTGATGTCCAGCGCGGGCAGGTTACGCGGTTCGGTTTGCAGGACGATGTTCATCGCAGCACGGTCGGCATCGCTGAAGAAGCCGTTATACAGCTGCGCATCCACATTTTCGGACGGCACGAATGGCTCGGCTTCGGCAAATATGGCGACGACTTTCTCGCGCACCTGCGGATTTTCGCGCAGTATTTTAAGGTTATCCAGGCAGTGCTGGCGGTTGATCCCGAGCCTGTCAGCATCTTCCGGGCGCAGCGTATTGGCCTGCGCCAGTACGGGACATTTATTGATATGCACCAGTTTGACCGGCACCGCGGGCAGGTCTCCCAGCGCATCTTTAGGGGTATAGAGGCGCTCACGCAAGGTATCGCTGTCGAGCTTCAGCAGCGGGGAGATATCCCCGGCTAAATCCACCATGATGACCGCGTTACGGTTATCCGGATGCCAGGCCAGCGGTGCCACCCAGCTGGTGTTGCCGCGCCAGGCACCAAACATGCCGGAGATATGCACCAGCGGTTTCATCTGCGGCACATCAATCAGCGTCATCAGTTTCTGCTTACTGCGATGACTCAACAGATACTCAAACAGGCGTGGTTGTGCGGTTTTGACGAGCTTCGCCATGGCAATGGTGGCGTAGACGTCGGCCATCGCGTCGTGGGCATTACTGTGCTCAATGCCGTTGGCGCGCGTCAGGTGCTCCAGCCGGAAGCTTGGCAATCCGTCTTCGTTTTCCGGCCAGTTAATCCCCTCCGGGCGCAGCGCATAACAGGCGCGCATGATATCCAGCAAATCCCAGCGCGAATTGCGGTTCTGCCAGCTCCAGGCGTAGGGATCGTAGAAGTTGCGGTAGAAGATGTTGCGCGTCACTTCATCATCGAAACGGATATTGTTATACCCGACCACGCAGGTATGGGGAACGGTGAACAGATCGTGGATACGGCGGGCGAACTCTGCCTCGTTAACGCCTTTTTCCCGCGCTTCCTGGGGCGTTATCCCCGTGACCATGACAGCGCCGGGCTGCGGCAGGTAGTCATCGGCAGGTTTGCAGTAAAAGACCTCTGGCTCACCAATAATATTGAATTCGTCGTCAGTGCGGATGGCGGCAAACTGCGCCGGTCGGTCCAGCGCCGGGTGGGTGCCAAAGGTTTCGTAGTCGTGGAATAAAAAAGTCGGGCGTGCGGCAGAGTCAGACACCAGTAATACCATCCTGTTAAAAAGTGACGTCACTATGGTAAACGATCGTGAGGGACAGACCGAATAAAAAGCGCCGTCATGCAGCAAATTTGCGAGCGTGGTTCCGGGAAAAACATGCTTCCTGTCACATTTTTTTGCAATTAAGCCAGGTAACGACACCAGAACTCCCGTAAAAAGGTCATCGATTTTTAATGACCTGAGGATATACCGTTGAAACGCCGTCTGTTTATTGCTGTTTCTTTACTCGCTTCGAGTGTCTCATCTGCTTTTGCGGCCGATCCGCTGGATTTTTCGCCGCAGCCTCCGGCCATTCAGGCCGGCTCCTGGGTACTGATGGATTACACTACGGGTCAAATCTTAACGGCGGGCAACGAACATCAACAACGCAACCCGGCGAGTCTCACCAAGCTGATGACCGGCTACGTTGTTGACCGCGCTATTGATAGCCACCGCATTTCCCCGGATGACATTGTCACCGTCGGGCGCGACGCGTGGGCAAAAGGTAACCCTGTCTTTGACGGTTCGTCACTGATGTTCCTGAAAGAGGGTGACCGCGTTTCTGTGCGCGACCTCAGCCGCGGTCTGATTGTTGATTCTGGTAACGACGCCTGTGTGGCGCTGGCGGATCACGTGGCCGGTGGTCAGCCGCAGTTCGTGAAGATGATGAACGACTATGTGCAAAAGCTGAATCTGCGCGATACGCACTTCGAAACCGTTCATGGTCTGGATGCCCCAGGCCAGCACAGCTCCGCGTATGACCTGGCCGTGCTGTCCAGAGCCATCATCCACGGCGAGCCTGAGTTTTACCACATGTACAGCGAAAAGAGCCTGACCTGGAATGGGATCACGCAGCAAAACCGTAACGGTCTGCTCTGGGATAAGACCATGAACGTGGATGGTCTGAAAACGGGGCACACGTCAGGGGCCGGATTTAACCTGATTGCTTCCGCCGTGGACGGTCAGCGTCGTTTGATCGCTGTAGTGATGGGTGCAGACAGTCCGAAAGGGCGTGAGGATCAGGCCCGTAAACTGCTGCACTGGGGACAACAGAATTTTGATACCGTGCAGATCCTGCACAACGGTAAAAAAGTGGGCACCGAGCGGATCTGGTACGGCGATAAGGAACAGGTGAACCTGGGCACCGACCAGGATTTCTGGCTGGCATTACCGAAAGCAGAAGTACCAAACATCAAGGCAAAATACGTGCTGGATACAAAAGAGCTGGAAGCGCCGATAGCCGCCCATCAGCGGGTAGGCGAGATCCAGTTATACGACCGCGATAAAGTGGTCGCTCACTGGCCGCTGGTGACGCTGGAGCGTGTTGATAAAGGTGGCCTTTTCTCCCGTCTGAGTGATTATCTGCACCACAAAATCTAACCTTTCTGGGCAGACTGGCAGGGTTGCGAGTCTGCTCACATAATAAACACTCCTTGATTGCCGATTATAGAAATTCTGCTTTATAGTGTATAAATATACAGTGATAAACGGAGGCAGTATGGACTACAGCATCAGGCAGGAAAAGAAACGTAAGATTGCCGGTTTTCACCTGGTCGGGCCATGGGAACACACGGTAAAACAGGGCTTTGAACAGCTGGTCATGTGGGTCGATGGCCGACACATTCAGCCGCTGGAGTGGGTTGCGGTTTATTACGATAACCCGGACGAAGTGCCGGCAGAAAAATTGCGCTGCGATACGGCCGTTACGGTACCGGATGATTTCGTTATCCCGGAAAACAGCGAAGGGGTGATGATGACGGAAATTGCGGCCGGAGATTACGCCGTCGCGAAAGCACGTGTTGAAAACTACGACTTCGCCACGCCGTGGTACCAGTTCTTTAACTCCCTTTTGCAGGACAACACATTCCAGATGGCTCTGAAACCGTGCTTTGAGCGCTATCTCAATGATGGCAACGCCGACGGGTACTGGGACATCGAAATGTTTATCGCTGTAGAGCATAAAGCGGGGTAGTCCTGTTAAATACAGGGTTTTTCAGCCGGGTGTGATCCGCCCGGCTGAAAACACAGTACAATTGTGATTTGCCGTGTAGCTGGAGAGCGGGTGTGCGTCCCGACAAATCATTAACGTCTTTCGAAATTCGGTTGTATAAACACTACCGCGTGGTTCATGGGTGCCGTATCGCGCTGGCATTCGTTCTGACGTTTGTGCTGGTCCGTTTACTGGATGTTCCTGAAGGAACGTGGCCGCTGATCACGCTGGTGGTCGTCATGGGGCCTATCTCGTTCTGGGGGAACGTTGTCCCGCGTGCTTTCGAACGCATTGGCGGTACGTTTTTTGGCTCAGCCCTTGGGTTGATTGCCCTTAAGCTGGAGCTTATTTCATTTCCGGTGATGCTGGCCTGGTGCGGTGTCGCCATGTTCCTCTGCGGCTGGCTGGCGCTGGGTAAAAAGCCCTATCAGGCACTGCTGATTGGTATCACCCTCGCGGTGGTGGTCGGCGCGCCAGCGGGTGATATGACCACGGCACTGTGGCGAAGCGGGGATGTTATCCTTGGTTCACTGCTGGCGATGCTTTTCACCGGTATCTGGCCGCAGCGCGCTTTCCTGCACTGGCGCATTCAGATGGCAAATTACGTCACCGCTTTTAACCGCGTCTACCAGGCCGGTTTTTCACCTAATCTTGTCGAACGTCCCCGGCTGGAGAAGCACCTTCAGCAGATCCTTAATGACGTGGTCAAAATGCGCGGTCTGATTACCCCTGCCAGTAAAGAGACCCATATTCAGAAATCGATTTTCGAAGCTATCCAGACCGTGAGCCGCAATCTGGTCTGCATGCTTGAATTGCAAATCAACGCGCACTGGGCCTCGCGCCCCAGCCATCTGTTAATGCTGAACGCGCAGACGCTGAAGGAGACGCAGCAGATGACGCAGCAAACCCTTCTGACCATCGCTCATGCCCTTTATGAAGGTAACCCGCAGCCCATCCTCGCAAACAGCGAGCGTCTGAATGAGATCGTTGCCGAACTGAAACAGCTGATCAACGAGCGACAGGGCGATAACGTAGCGGAAACCCCAATCCATGGTTACGTCTGGCTGAGCATGGAGCTGGCGCGTCAGCTTGAGTTGCTGTCGCATCTCATTTGCCGCGCACTGCGCAAATAAAGAGCAGCTATCGCCATATGTGACGGCTGCTGCTTCGATTCAGCATCAATTGGGGTTATGATAGTTTTAAACGATATACTCATTGTCATTCGCAGCCGCTGTCAGTAAGGTTATTGTTACAACGGTTGCTTTAACGAATCCGAATCTCACATTATCAGGGGTGTAAAAATGGAAACTACCAAGCCTTCGTTCCAGGATGTTCTGGAATTCGTCCGCCTGTTCCGCCGCAAAAACAAACTGCAGCGTGAAATCCAGGACGTTGAGAAGAAGATCCGTGACAACCAGAAACGTGTTCTGCTGCTGGATAACCTGAGCGACTACATTAAGCCAGGTATGAGCGTTGAAGCTATTCAGGGCATCATCGCCAGCATGAAGAGCGACTACGAAGACCGCGTTGATGACTACATCATCAAAAACGCTGAGCTGTCTAAAGAGCGTCGTGACATCTCCAAAAAGCTGAAAGTGATGGGCGAAATCAAAAACGCTGAAGCCAAAAGCGAATAATCGCTGCTGATTGCAAAAAAGGCTCTCTGGTGACAGAGAGCCTTTTTTATTACGCAGAGCGCGGCTGAAGCTGGTAGATCCAGGCCTTAACCTGGTCACCTTCGGCGGTGGTCACCATGACCTCGACCCGATCGTAGCCGTCTTCAAATTCGTCCAGCATCGGCCAGTGTGCCTCAAGGTTACTGGAGATAAACAGATAACCCTCAACGCGTGGGCCATCGGCGTGCAGCACGATACCCGGAAAATCTGCCGCAGCGCCCCAGCCACGCGCATAAAATGTCCCGGTGACAAAACCGGCCTGCCATTCACCGCCGATGCTTTCGAGAATATGTGCATTTGAATGGCCCGGGCGTAACGTACCGTAGACAAACAAAGAGTCCATTTTTCCTCACCAGAAAAGCAAAAAGCCCGCTTTAAAAGCGGGCTTTTCAGAATGTGGCTCCTCTGACTGGACTCGAACCAGTGACATACGGATTAACAGTCCGCCGTTCTACCGACTGAACTACAGAGGAATCGTTGTGGAGGCTTATCTTAGCGGCGAAAAAACTTTTGTCAAACCTGATCTTAGTGATTAGCGATCGATTGCCGATTCTGTCATCAGTTTGTTGCAAATCCAGACATCTTTTTATGGAAAATACTTTGCAGGATGAGCTTTTCTCCCCCATCATTTGAAATGGAGTTTCAACTTTTCTCGCTAAGGTCCATTTTGAACGTTACTGCCACTCTCCGCCAGGCGATTATGCGCACGCCATGGTATGCAAAACGTAAAAGTTATCGTGTTCTGTTCTGGCGTGAAATCACCCCGCTTGCCGTACCTATTTTTCTGGAGAATACCTGCGTTCTGCTGATGGGGGTGTTAAGCACCTTCCTGGTGAGCTGGCTGGGTAAAGAGGCGATGGCCGGGGTCGGGCTGGCGGACAGTTTTAACATGGTGGTGATGTCTTTCTTTGCCGCTATCGATCTTGGGACCACGGTGGTGGTGGCCTTTAGCCTGGGCAAGCTGGATCCGAAGCGTGCCCGCGAAGCCGCCCGGCAGTCGCTGATGATCATGACCCTCTTTTCGATCATCCTGGCGGCGGTGATCCACTATTTCGGCAAAGAGATTATCGACTTTGTCGCGGGTGAAGCGACGAATGAAGTTAAGGATCTGGCGCTGACCTATCTGGAAATGACGGTCTTAAGCTATCCTGCCGCGGCTATCGCGCTGATCGGTAGCGGCGCGCTGCGCGGGGCGGGCAACACAAAAATTCCGCTGCTGATCAACGGCGGAATGAACATCCTGAATATCATGATCAGTAGCGTCCTGATCTACGGTGTTTTCTCCTGGGAGGGGATGGGGTTTGTTGGTGCAGGGCTGGGGCTGACTATCTCCCGCTACATTGGTGCGGCAGCCATCCTCGGGGTGTTGATGGCGGGGATCACGCCATCGCTGCGCCTCACGTTAAAAAGCTACTTCCGACCCTTTAACTTCGCCATTATCTGGGAAGTGATGGGGATTGGTATTCCTGCCAGTATCGAGTCGGTACTGTTCAACGGCGGTAAACTGCTTACCCAGATGTTTGTTGCCGGTATGGGGACAGATGTGATTGCCGGTAACTTTATTGCCTTCTCCATCGCCTCGCTGATTAACCTGCCGGGTAACGCCTTAGGGTCGGCCTCCACCATCATCACCGGTAAACGGCTCGGCAAAGGGCAGATAGGGCAGGCGGAGCGGCAGCTGCGCCATGTCTTCTGGCTGTCGACCATCGGTCTGACGATAATTGCGTGGGGGAGTGCGCCCTTTGCCGGGCTGATGGCCTCGTTCTATACCCACGAAGATGATGTTAAAGAGGTCGTTAAGATCCTGATTTGGCTCAACGCGGCCTTTATGCCGATCTGGGCGGCGTCCTGGGTACTGCCTGCCGGGTTAAAAGGGGCACGCGATGCCCGCTTTGCGATGTGGGTCTCTATGCTCGGCATGTGGGGTTGCCGCGTGGTAGCGGGGTATACGCTGGGGGTCATGCTCGGTATGGGGGTCGTCGGGGTCTGGCTGGGGATGTTCCTTGACTGGGCCGTGCGTGGGGCATTGTTCTACTGGCGTATGGTAAGTGGGCGCTGGCTCTGGAAATATCCGCGGCACAATGCCTGACAAATGTGCGAAATGTTGAATAAATCGGCAAACGATCGGAAATCTGCATTCTGCCTTTGACAACACCGGGTAGCATCGATAATATGCGCCCCGTTCACACGATTCCTCTGTAGTTCAGTCGGTAGAACGGCGGACTGTTAATCCGTATGTCACTGGTTCGAGTCCAGTCAGAGGAGCCACATTCTGAAAAGCCTGCTTTTAAAGCAGGCTTTTTGCTTTTGTGCAGCAGGTAAAAATTGCCCGGTGGCGCTGCGCTTACCGGGCCTACGGACGAGTAGGCCGGGTAAGGCGAAGCCGCCACCCGGCAATAAACCGCACTACCGGTTAACACGAATCGGCGCCGTCGCCTCCACCAGCCACGGACGCGCGTCGCTCTCCACCAGCGGGGACAGCGCTTCGCGCACCTGCTGGTGATACTCATCCAGCCACTGCTTTTCCTGCTCGTTTAACAGATTGAGTTCGACCTGGCTGAGGTCGATTGGGATCAGCGTCAACGAGGCAAATTTGCAGAATCCTGGAGAGCTTTCCACAATCTCCACCTGATTTTCAATGCGGATCCCATGGCTATCCGCCAGATAGTATCCCGGCTCGATAGTCATAATATTGCCCGCCACCAGCGGCCATGGGTTGACCTTTTTAGCGATGCGATGCGGGTTCTCATGGATAAGCAACTGATGACCCACGCCATGGCCCGTTCCGTGATCGAAATCCAGCCCCATCTCCCACAGCGGCCGACGCGCGAAGGCATCCAACTGATGCCCCTGGGTGCCGGACGGGAACTGCAGGGTAATCAGCGACAGAAAACCTTTCAGCACGGCGGTGTAGTGTAATCGCTGCTGCGGGCTGACCTTGCCCCACGCCAGGGTACGCGTGGCGTCAGTGGTACCGTTATGGTACTGACCACCAGAATCATTCAGATAAAAGTGGTCATGGCCGATGGGTTTGTTGCTGGCTTCGCTTGAGTGGTAGTGGCACATCGCCGCATTGCTGGATGAGGCCGAAATGGTCGCAAAACTTTGCTCAATAAAGCCTGGCTGCAACTCGCGAAACACGAGTTGCTGTGCCTGGGCCTCCAGCTCGGTCAGCGGCTGGCCTGCTGCCGCACGTGCGGGCACTTCACGGCTCAGCCAGGCAAGGAAATTGACCCACGCGGCACCGTCCTGATGATGGCACTCCCGGTAACCCGCCAGTTCTACCGGATTTTTATTGGCCTTCATCAGCGTGATGGGGTCGGTGCGCCAGAGAATGTCACCGTGTGGCTCAATGGCAAAACGCAGAGCCACCGGCGCTGAATCGGCATCTACCATCACCCGTTTACCGTGAGAAAGGCGCTGGCAGCGTTCAATAAAGGCATCCTGCGGCGCAATGGTGAAAGCGTTTCGCACGCTATCAGGCAGGTTGCTTAGCTTATTGTCGTTAACGAACCACTCAACGCTACCGTCCCGACTGAGCAGGGCAAAAGAGAGCGGAACCGGGCTGGTGGGAATATCTGAACCGCGCACGTTAAGCAGCCAGGCGATGTTATCCGGCAGGGTCACGGCCAGATAATCGGCATTGTTCTCGGCCAGTACGGCGGCAACGCGCTGACGTTTATCGGCGCTGCTTTCACCACTGATTTCAACGGGCATCTCGCGGATAAGCCCCGCCGGAGCGGCAGGGCGATCGGTCCATAACGTATCAAACGGTGACTGGTTAAGCGGCACCATTTCGCACGGTGTCGCAGACAGCGTCTCATAATCGGCATTGGTCATCAGCAGCGCTTCAAAACCAATACGGGTGCCAGCTTCAACGTTGGCCGTCAGCCATTGTGCCAGCGGCTCGTTGTGCAGATGATGGATCTCTACTTCATCCATATTGACCTGCACGCGGGCCTGAACCTGATAGCGGCCATCGACAAAGAGCAGAGCCTTGTCTTTTAGCACCAGTGCCAGCCCCGCCGAGCCATCGAAGCCAGTCAGCCAGGCCAGTTTTTCATCATACGGCGCGCAGTATTCGCTCTGCCAGGCATCTGCGCGCGGGACGATCATCCCGTCGAGCTTATTTTCCTGTAGCCACTGACGCAGGGCCGGTAACGGTGATGGGGTGTGCATTATTTTTCCTTATTGTTATCAGCGGAATGGCGGTTCGTTAAAGGTACGCAGCTTGCGTGAGTGCAGCCGGTCACCTTCTGCCCGCAGCAAATCAATGGCGCGAATGCCAATTTGCAGGTGTTCGGAGATTGCCCCTTCGTAGAACCGGTTTGCCTGTCCCGGAAGCTTGATTTCACCGTGCAGCGGTTTATCGGAAACGCACAGCAGCGTGCCGTAAGGCACACGGAAGCGATAACCCTGAGCGGCAATGGTGGCGCTTTCCATATCAATCGCCACCGCGCGGCTCAGATTGAAGCGCAGGGCAGAGGCGGAGTAACGCAGCTCCCAGTTACGGTCATCTGTCGTGACTACCGTGCCGGTACGCAGACGCTGTTTGACCTCTTCACCCGGCATGCCGCTCACCTCTTTGGTGGCGTCGTACAGCGCGCGCTGCACTTCGGCAATGCTTGGGATCGGGATGTCCGGCGGGAGCACGGCGTCAAGCACGTGGTCATCACGCAGGTAGGCGTGGGCCAGCACGTAGTCGCCAATCAGCTGGCTTTCACGCAACCCACCGCAATGACCAATCATCAGCCAGACGTCCGGGCGCAGCACCGCCAGATGGTCGCAGATGGTCTTGGCGTTTGACGGACCCACACCGATGTTGATAAGCGTAATGCCCTGGCCGTCGGCGGTGATCAGGTGCCAGGCTGGCATCTGGTGCTTCTTCCATGCCAGATCGGAGATAGCCTGCTCAGGCGCTTCGGTTTCAGCGGTGATCCAGATCCCGCCGGCACAGGAGAGGGCGATATAAGGGCTCTCCGGGTCAAGGATTTGGCTACAGCCCCAGCGGACAAATTCGTCGACATAGCGGGTGTAGTTGGTAAACAGCACGAACGGCTGGAAATGCTCGGCTGGCGTCCCGGTGTAGTGACGCAGGCGCGCCAGGGAGAAATCCACACGGCGGGCGTCAAAATGCGACAAGGGGGAAAACTCTGCCGGATGATAAATGCCGTCGGCGGTCTCATCGCCAATCTGCGACAGCTCGGTCGTCGGGAAATGGCGCGTCAGCCCTGCGCTCATGGAGCGGTCGAGCGTTAACGCCGAACCGTCAATCACGTACGGATAGGGGATTTCATGCTGTGATGGCTCAACGGCAATGTGTGCGCCGTAATCCTGATAGAGCAGAGTGAGTTGCTCCTCAAGATAAGGACGGAACAATGCAGGGCGGGTCACGGTGGTGCTGTAGCAGCCGGAGTGGGTAAAACGCGCGTAGGCACGGGTCTTTGGCGTGGTACTGGCGCTGCCGTCCCAGGTGACAGAGAGCGATGGATAAACAAAAAGGCCCTGGGTTCTGGCCTTTTCGTCGGGAAGTTTCCCTGTTTCGATGTACTCACTGATGGCGCTGCGCAGCGCATTGACGGACTGTTCGTACAGCGCGTCGAGTTTTTCCAGTGCCTGAGTCGGGGTCAGGCTGGAGCCCTTATTATTCATGTCTGTCTCCTTGTTCCACAGGTGTGCTGCTATACCCGATAGTATGTCACACGCCTGTGAAACAAAAGGGAGATCAGGGATGGTGTGTCTCTTTCATCACCAGCGCCGTGGCGGCCGACAGCAGGCAGCCTGCCAGCAGGTAGCCTGCCACGCTGTGCCAGTTTCCGCCGGAGAACGTTACCAGCGCGGCGGCAATAAACGGCGTAAATCCGCCGCCCACGACGCTCGCCACCTGGTATCCCACGCCCGCCCCGCTGTAGCGGTAGCTTGCGCCGAACAGTTCGGTAAACATCGGTTGCTGCACGCAGACCACCATGTCATGGGCAATGTTGGCGAGCATAATGGCAAAGAAGACTATCCAGAAGACCGACTGTGCCTCCAGCGCCATAAAGAACGGCCAGGCGCTGAGGGAGCCAATCAGCGCACCGGTAATATAGACGCGGCGGCGGCCAAACCGATCCGCAAGCCAGGCGAAGCAGGGGATTGTCAGACAGCTGATCCCGCCCACCAGCAGACCGATATTCAGGAACAGCTCACGGGGGAGGCCGAGGTTCTGTGTGGAATAGTTCAGGGCAAACGCGGTGACGATATACATCGTCAGCAGCTCGCACAGGCGCAGGGCGATAATTTTCAGAAAAGCGCCAGGATGACGTATAAGCGCCTCCATCACCGGCAGCCGTTTTCTGGCAACGGGGTTTTCCCGCTGCTGTTCAAACTCGGCGGACTCTTCCATTCCGTTACGGATCCACAGCGCGGCGATAACCAGCACGATGCTGAAGATGAAGGGAATGCGCCAGCCCCAGCTCAGAAACTGCTCATCGGTCGTGAAGTGACTGATAAGCGACACCAGCCCGGTGGAGAGCAACAGACCCACGCCGTACCCTACCTGCACGCCGCTGCTGTAGAACGCTTTCTTATTTTTCGGTGCGCTTTCGACCGATAACAGCGCCGCGCCGCCCCATTCGCCGCCCACGGCAAAGCCCTGAATGGCGCGCAGGGTGACCAGCAGTACCGGAGCCCACCAGCCAATCGTGGCAAACGACGGCAAAATACCGATGAGCGCAGTGGCGATCCCCATCATCCAGACGGTGAGCATCAGCATGCGTTTGCGGCCAAGTCGGTCGCCAAAGTGGCCGAAGATCACCCCGCCCAGCGGGCGGAACAGGAAGCCGACGCCAAAGGTGGCAAACGCGGCGAGCGTGCCCATGGCGGGGCTAATTTGCGGAAAGAATTCGCGGTTAAAGACCAGAGCGGCGGTGATGCCGTAGAGCAAAAAATCATACCAGTCCACGACGGCCCCCGCGAAGCTGCCAAAGGCGGCGCGGCGGGCACGGTTAAGGCAAGGCGTCCCCTCGCCGGGACGTGTGGAGATGAGGGTGGAGTCCATAGTTGTCCTGTCTGCACTGATTTTTTATTTATTGGTATAAGAAAAGGTTACTCACAAAGCCATCGTCATAGCGACGCGATCTATGAGACTACCGCGACGGGAGGCACGAGGAAACTGATTTTATTTCCTGATGGGTAATGCAAAGCGGCTACGCTATGCTTAGCAAATAGTGAAGCGACTAAGGAAGGGAATATGCGTCGTAGAAATGTGCTGGGCTGTCTGGCTGCCTTGCTCATAAGCCAGAGTGTCCAGGCGGTGAGTTATCCTTTGCCGCCCGCCGGGAGTCGGCTGGTGGGCAGCACGCAGGTTATTACCGTACCGGACCACAACACCTTGCCGCTTGAAGCGTTTGCCGCGCAGCACGGGCAGGGGCTGAGCAACATGCTTGAGGCAAACCCCGGTGTTGATCCGTTTTTACCGCAATCCGGTACCCGACTGGTGGTACCTCAGCAGCTCATTCTTCCCGATACGGTTCGCAAAGGTATCGTGGTGAACGTGGCGGAAATGCGCCTTTACTATTATCCGCCAGGCAGCAATACCGTTGAGGTGTTTCCCATCGGTATTGGCCAGGCCGGGCGCGAAACGCCACGCAACTGGGTGACAGCCGTCGAGCGCAAGCAGGAAGGACCAACCTGGTCGCCCACGCCAAACACCCGGCGTGAATACGCGAAAGAGGGGAAAACGTTGCCCGCATTCGTGCCCGCCGGGCCGGATAACCCGATGGGGTTGTATGCGCTCTATATTGGCAGGCTTTATGCCATTCACGGTACCAACTCGAATTTTGGCATCGGCCTGCGCGTCAGTCAGGGCTGCATTCGTCTGCGTAATAACGATATCAAATACCTTTTCGACAATGTGTCGCCAGGCACGCGCGTGCAGCTTATCGATCAGCCTGTAAAAGTGACGACGGAGCCAGACGGCAGCCGCTGGGTGGAAGTGCACGAACCGCTGTCGCGTAACCGCGCAGAATTTGAATCAACCAATAAAGTGCCGCTGCCGATTACCCCCGCGTTGCGGGCACAGCTAATAAACGAGGGGGCGGGCGCAGAGCTGGAACGTCGATCCGGGATGCCGGTTAAGCTCGCTTTGCCCGGTGGCGCTGCGCTTACCGGGCCTACAGTCCCGTAGGCCGGGTAAGGCGAAGCCGCCACCCGGCAGTTTTCCAGAACGCAAAAAAGCAAAAAGCCTGCTTTAAAAGCAGGCTTTTCAAATTTGGCTCCTCTGACTGGACTCGAACCAGTGACATACGGATTAACAGTCCGCCGTTCTACCGACTGAACTACAGAGGAATCGTGTGAACGGGGCGCATAGTAACGGCCTGCGTACGCCTTGTCAAAGGATGAAACCACGCTTTGCGTCTGTTTGCTGACAATTTCAGCAAAGTGGCGATTTTGCCAACGTAATGCACCGTTGTGGTGCGGATATACCTCTTATGGGGCAGATCATAAACCGCTGTTTCAGTAATAAATCCGGCGTCTATGATTAGGTTTCCTTATTTTCAGGCGCTTAGCGAACAAATCAGACCTGCTGGTAAAACTGGCATTCATATTGCAAAACCTGTTCAACAACAACAGCCAGTACCGGCAAAGCATTTCGAACAGGGGGCAAAATGAACTTAAGACGACTGAAATACTTCGTAAAAATCGTCGATATCGGCAGCCTGACTCAAGCGGCGGAAGTGCTGCATATCGCGCAGCCTGCGCTGAGCCAGCAGGTGGCTACTCTGGAAGGCGAAATGGATCAGCAGCTGTTGATCCGCACCAAACGCGGCGTGACCCCAACGGAAGCAGGCAAGATCCTGTATACCCACGCGCGCACCATTCTTCGTCAGTGCGAACAGGCACAGCTGGCGGTAAATAATGTTGGCCAGACGCTGAGCGGACACGTTTCCATCGGGCTGGCACCGGGGACCGCTGCGTCCTCCATCACCATGCCACTGCTGCAGGCGGTGCGCGCTGAGTTGCCGGAAGTGCTGGTCTATCTGCACGAGAACAGCGGCTCTGTCCTGAATGACAAGCTGCTTAATGGCCAGCTGGATATGGCGGTGCTTTACGATCGCTCTCCGGTTGCGGGGATCACCAGCCAGCCGCTGCTGAAAGAAGATCTGTATCTCGTGGGCACCCGCGATTGTCCGGGGCAGAGCGTTGACCTCACTGCGGTTGCAGAGATGAATCTTTTCCTGCCGCGTGATTACAGCGCCGTGCGCGTACGCGTGGACGAAGCGTTCTCCCTGCGCCGCCTGACGGCGAAAATCATCGGTGAAATTGACTCCATCTCCACGCTGACTGCGGCGATCGCCAGCGGGATGGGCGTCACGGTGCTGCCGGAATCCGCCGCCCGCTCGCTGTGCAGCGCAGCAAATGGCTGGATGGCGCGCATCACCACGCCATCAATGAGTTTACCGCTGTCGCTGAACATGTCCGCCCGTGGCTCGCTGTCGCCACAGGCGCAGGCGGTGAAAGAAATTTTAATGTCGCTGGTGAGTAAGCCATCGCTGGAGAATCGTGAACTCCAGCTCGTGAGTTAATATTCCAGAAAAGCATAAGATGCTGGTTTTTATTATTTGTTCTGCAGCTCAGCTGACTCTAACAATAGAGCTATGTCAGATGCGCCGGAGTGAATCGTGAATTTCCAGCAACTTAAAATTATCCGTGAGGCGGCCAGGCGGGACTATAACCTGACCGAAGTCGCCAATATGCTCTACACCTCCCAGTCGGGCGTCAGCCGCCATATTCGCGAGCTGGAAGAAGAGCTTGGCATTGAGATTTTTATCCGTCGCGGCAAGCGCCTGCTTGGCATGACGGAGCCAGGTAAAGCGTTGCTGACCATCGCTGAGCGGATCCTCAACGAGGCCAGCAATGTCCGTCGCCTGGCGGATCTCTTTACCAATGACGCCTCCGGCGTGCTCACCATCGCCACTACCCATACTCAGGCTCGGTACAGCCTGCCGCCAGTGATAAAAGCGTTTCGTGAAATTTTCCCGGACGTTCGCCTGGAGCTTATTCAGGGCACGCCGCAGGAAATTGAAATGCTGCTGCAAAACGGTGGGGCGGATATTGGTATCGCCAGCGAACGCCTGAGCAACGACCCGCTGCTGGTGGCTTTCCCCTGGTTCCGCTGGTACCACAGCCTGTTGCTCCCGCTCGATCATCCGTTGAATCAGGTTTCACCGCTAACGCTGGAAGCGATAGCGAAATGGCCGCTGATTACGTATCGCCAGGGTATTACCGGGCGTTCGCGCATCGATGAAGCATTCAACCGCAAAGGGTTAACGCCGGATGTGGTGCTGAGCGCACAGGATTCCGATGTGATCAAAACCTACGTTGAGTTGGGGCTGGGCATTGGCCTGGTCGCGGAACAGTCCGGCGGCGAGGGCGATACCGGGAACCTGGTGCGTCTGGATACACGTCATCTGTTTGACGCCAATACCGTATGGCTCGGCCTCAAGCGCGGACAGCTACAGCGCAACTACGTGTGGCGCTTTATCGAACTCTGTAACGCCGGGCTGTCCGTTGACGAAATCAAACGCCAGGTGATGGAGCCGGAAGAAGTGGCGATTGATTATCAGATATAGCTGCTGGCTTGCCCGGTAGCGCTGCGCTGACAACGTGTGGGATCATCGATTGACTAAACGTCCAGACTACCGTACTGGCTAGTGACATCGACGTTAACAGAGGCAAGCCAGAGATGGCCCATTTCGTCGAATGGCTGGATGAGGAAGTGGCGGCCTGGCGGCCGTTAACGTAGTCCTGAACTCTTTTTTACGATACTGCTCGCAATGCGGTGAGCACCTGATGGGGGATTCACCGAAATACTCCTGCACGTCTTCAGCTTTCGCGTAACAACACAAGAATAACGCTCATTCTCTCAGGATAATCGCTGCTATAGCTTTACAGCTATATAGTTTGTGATCTATATTTTATGGAGGGAGTGTGTGGACAATTAACACGACGGACAGGTTCGATTGCTGGTTTCGTTCACTTGACGATACTGATCGGGCCAGCGTGCTGGCAGCACTGCTTGTTTTGCGAGAAAAGGGGCCTGCTTTGTCGAGGCCCTATGCCGATACGCTTAAAGGCTCTCGTCACAGCAACATGAAAGAGCTGCGCATTCAGAGTAAGGGCGATCCGTTGCGGGCATTTTTCGCGTTTGACCCAAACCGTACCGGCATTGTGCTCTGTGCCGGCAATAAGGTCGGCAACGAAAGACGCTTTTACGATGAAATGCTTCTGGTGGCCGACCGGGAATTCACTCACTGGTTGAATACATTAAAAGAGAGGACGTTACGCGATGGGCAGAAACCTTGAGCAGCTTATAGCGGATGAAAAATCGGATGTTGTTGCCAGCGCTCAGGCAATGGCTGCCGACATTTTGCTTAATATCCATCTGGCAGAGCTACGTGAAAAGGTGCAAAAAACGCAGGTTGAAATGGCGCAGGCGCTGGGCATCCGACAGCCCACCGTCGCGGTCATGGAAAAGCCCGGGCGCGATCTGAAACTCTCTTCACTCAAGCGCTACGTTGAGGCTGCGGGTGGAAAGCTTACGCTTGACGTTGAGTTACCGGATGGTTCGCATTATGAGTTTGTGCTGTAGGGCACAAAAGCAAAAAGCCTGCTTCAAAAGCAGGCTTTTCAAATTTAGCTCCTCTGACCGGGATCGCCTTAGCCAGTAACTAGCGAATAAACAAGCTAAATCAGAATTCCCTTTCGGTTGGCGTTGGTGACATGCTGCTGCACCAATTCAACGATCCAATCAATAAAAACGCGCAGTCTGGCGTTGACATGGCGGCTCGGCGGAAACGCCAGGTACAGGGGCATTGGAGCAATACGCCAGTGTTCAAATAGCGGAATCAAGGCACCACGAGCCTGATGCGCTGCCGCCATATAGACTGGCAGCGCGATCACGCCTAATCCCGCTAACCCGGCTTCGAGGTAAGCATTGCCATCATCCACGGCCAGTACATAGCTGCCCGTGATTTCAATACGTTCACTCTCACTGCGCAGTACCAGAGGATCAATCTTACCGGTGCGTGAGGACAAGAACCCTACTCTGCGATGGTCGGTGTTTTCCAGTTCTCGCGGGTGCGAAGGGGGGCCAAGGCGTTCCAGATAACTGGGGGCGGCGTAGACGCCGATTTGCAAATCTCCGACATGGCGTGCAATCAGGGACTGATCGGTGATCTCGCCGCCGCGTAGCACGCAATCCACGTTGTCGCCAATCAGGTCCACCACCCGGTCGCTCACGCCCATGTCGAACTGGATGTCAGGGTAGCGTGCATGGAATGCCGGTAGCGCCGGCACCAGGATGAGGCGGGCCAGCGGACTGGGCACATCCACCCGTAGCCGTCCCCTGGGCGTAATTGCCGCACTGGACAGGCTGTTTTCAGCATCTTCCATGTCCGCCAGCAGGCGGATGACGCGTTCGTAGTAGACCGCGCCATCGGGAGTGACGCTGAGCTTGCGGGTGGTGCGATGGAGCAATCTGACGCGCAGGCGCGCTTCCAGCTGCTGAATAAGCTGCGTCACCGTGGTTTTGCTCATATGAAGCGTTTGGGCAGCCTTTGTGAAGCTACCTGCCTCTACCACGCGAGCAAAGGCGCGCATCGCATCGAAACGATCCATTCCTTATCCTCTCTTTTCACCAATTGTTTGGATATTACAAACAATGATGGACAAAGTCGCTTGTTTATCCGCCCGATCCTGCACCTGTAAAGTGTCTTTAAGTTCATTGGGCAGATTTCGCCCCATTGCAAAGGTGTAAATATGACCGCACGCGAAGCAGTTTTTCCCTCAGGACGCCAGGCGCTCTATGAGCGCAATCGCTATTCACCGGCCATCAAATCTAACGGTTTCCTGTTTGTTTCGGGGCAGGTTGGTAGCCGTGAGGATGGTTCGCCTGAGCCCGATCTGAAAGCGCAGGTCAGGCTGGCATTCAATAATCTTAATGCTGTCCTCGCGGCTGCGGGCTGCACGTTCGATGACGTGGTTGACGTTACCCTTTTTGTCGTCGATCCCGAGTCAAACCTCGACGCTATCTGGAGTATCCTGCCAGAATATTGGGGAGAAGCGCCTTACCCAACGTTGACCGGGATCGGCGTGACATGGCTGTACGGATTCCAGTTTGAGATTAAGGTGATTGCCAGGCTGCCCTGAGCGTTAGGGACTTTCCGCCAGTCGAAAGACAAGACAGAAGAAAAATGATGAAAGCAGGGGATTATTGCCCGGTGGCGCTGCGCTTACCGGGCCTACAGTCCCGTAGGCCGGGTAAGGCGAAGCCGCCACCCGGCAAATTTTCCGAACGCACAAAAGCAAAAAGCCTGCTTCAAAAGCAGGCTTTTCAAATTTGGCTCCTCTGACTGGACTCGAACCAGTGACATACGGATTAACAGTCCGCCGTTCTACCGACTGAACTACAGAGGAATCGTGTGAACGAGGCGCATAGTAGCGACCTCGGTTCGGCTTGTCAAAGGGTGAAAACACCCTTTTTGATCGTTTGCCGACAATTTCAGCAAATCGCTGATTTTATAGCAAATTTGCGGCGAAATTACACAGCAGGATGCGCCGCCCGCGGGCAGGCGGCGCAGTTGTTTAGAACAGAACGGAGTAGTTCAGACCAAACGTGCGGCCACGGCCTTTATAGGTATACAGACCCGGAGCGCCATACGTTGGGCTATACAGCCCCGGTGCGCGCTGTCCCCAGGCAGTGGTGTAGTCTTTGTCCAGCACGTTTTCCACGCTGAAGCTCACTTTACCCACCGGCAGGGCGTAGCTGCCCAGGAAATCTACCGTGTTATAGCCATCGATCTTCTTACCGTCGGCATCAGAGACGTCAAAGGTCTGGGTACTCTGCACGCGCAGGGTCCAGTCGCCCGGCGCCCAGTTGACCCAGGCGCTGGCTTTCGACGGGCTGGCGCTGTCTACTGTCAGCTTCTCCCATTTACCGTTTTCACGGGTTTCAGACTTAATGGCGTTAAAGTTTGCGCCGGTGCTCCAGTCGCTATCGGTGAAGAAATAGTCCACCTGACCTTCCACCCCGTAGATACGACGCTTGTCGTCTTCCAGGTTGATGGTCATATCGGTTTTGTTGATGGTGATGGTTTTATCCGAGAGCGAGTAGTACGCCGCAACCTGTGTGCGCAGATTATCGCCGGTGTAGCGCCAGCCCAGCTCGTAAGCGTTAACCTTAATGCCGTCCAGCGTCGAGTCGTTAACGTTCACGCTGTTCAGCAGGCGATAGTGCCCGTCGACAAGCTGATAGGTGCCGGAGCCGTAGTACTTCGCCAGGTCCGGAATTTCAAAGCCCTGAGAGAAGTTAAACCACAGCTGCTGCTGTTCGGTCAGGCGGCCAAGGATCCCGGCGTTAAACAGGAAGTTGTTGTAATCGGTTTTCCCGCCCGGCACTGCGTCTGCAGAGGTGGCTTTCCCGGTGGCGATGGCCTGCTGCTGGGCGTAGCCAACAAAATCATCCACCTTGTTTTCAGTGTACTGGTAACGCACGCCGCCGCTCAGGGTGATGGCGTCAATGTCGTAGCTCGCCTGCAGGAACGGGGCGAGGTTGGTAATGCTGTAACCCGGATAACGCCCCACGTTGTACGCATTGTCCAGCTTCATGCCGCCGCTCGCTGCCGCTTTACTCAGGTCGAAGAACTGCTGGTTGGCGTCGAAGGTTTCATGGTCGGCGTCCACACCCCAGGTGAGCGTCAAATCATCCACCGGTTTGCTGTTCAGCGTCAGCTTGCCGCCGTAAAAATCGGTTTTCTGCTGAGAGGCACCAATGCTGGTCACCGTCCCTTTGCTCAGGGTCGGGAACGGGTAGTAGGTCAGGCTCTCGTCACGATAGTAGATCTGCGCGACCAGGTCCTGGCCCCAGAAATCGGTATTAGAGTACTGCAGGTTAATCAGATGGCGCTCGGTACCGGGAATACGGTCAGAATCCAGGTTGTTTTTGTTATACGCGGTGGCATCACCCGTAACCGCCGAGAAATTCTTCCCGAGGTACAGGCCGTGTTTGCCATCAGATTCGCTCTTGTAGTACTGGGTGGTTAACTGCAACTGCTGATGATCGTCAATATTGATGGTGCCAGTGCCCATCACATCAATACGGTCAGAATACTGTAAGCCGGTCTGGGTGTTATCGATAATCACCTCGTCGCCGTTGCCGTCATACCAGCCGCCGTAACGCTGATAAGAAACGGACAGACGACCAGACGCATTATCATTACCGCCGCTGACCGCCGCCGACACGTTCTCATCGTGGTCGTTGTGGCTGTTAAACCCGCTTTTTGCCCCGGTCTGGAATTCGACTTCCGTCTCCGGCTGACCTTTTTTGGTGACGATGTTCACCAGGCCGCCGGTACTGCCGCCGCCGTACAGTGAAGTAGCGCCGGAAATCACTTCGATACGGTCGATGTTGAACGGATCGATAGAGTCAAGCTGACGGCTGTCGCTGCGGGAGGAGTTCAGACGCACGCCGTCCACCATCACCATCATTGAACGGCCGCGCAGGTTCATGCCGTAGTTGGTGCGCCCCTGGCTGCTGACGTCCATGCCCGGGATCAGCTGCGCCAGCACGTCTTTAATCTCTTTCCCGCCCTGAACCTGCTGCTCAATTTCCGCACGCTCGATAACCCAGGTGGTCTGCGCCATCTCCGCCACGCTGCGGTGTGCGCGGCTGGCGGAGACAACAATATTTTCTTCCTTTTGTTCTTCTGCCCACGCAGAGGTCGAAAGCATGGCAAGCAAGCACGGATTTAAAACCCAAAGATGAGAACGTTTCATTGTTATGTTGATCCTGATTGTGTGTGTCAGTACTCGGTGGTCTGTGCTAATGATTTAAAAACCTGGCTGTTATCCGTGCTGGTGGTGCTACGCCAGTGGATCACGCCGGGGGTAGTAGCCAGCTCAAACGGCTCGTCATCGTGCGCGCGATTGAGAATTCGCGCGGCGCGCCAGGCCATCAGGCTGAGCTGGGGTTCGGCAATACCGAGACGGTGCATCCCGGCATTTACGGCAAACAGGCGGTTGCTCTGCGGGCCGTCCCATTCCAGGGTGAAATCGTTGTTGATGTGAAAAGCTTCGTCGGCATCCAGGTGCAGACGATGGGAGAGTGGCGCCAGAAACGCAGGCTGCGCGGCGCGGTAGCCCGTGGCAAAGATCACCACGTCGCTCTCCAGCTGTTCACGGCCACCGTCGAGGTGATGCTTTAGCGTCAGGCGTTGCCCGTTTTGCAGTCGCGTGAGTGCGGTTACCGAGCGGGACGGCATCAGGTGCGCCCAGGGTTTTTCACGCAGCACTTCAAAGCGGTGGTACATGGCGCGGTAAATCGCCAGCAGGGACTCGGTGGTGATACCGTCAGAGGTCATCTTCTGCTCGTGCAGCATCTGACGACGGGCCTCTTCACCAAGTGTGGAGAAGCTGTCCACGTACTCCGGCGTGAAATACTCGTTGGCAAATGCGGCCTCATCCAGGGCGTTGTAGTTGTTGCGGCGCGACACCCAGTTCAGGCTCAGCGGCTGACCCCACTCCCCGCGGAAGATATTCAAAAACAGATCGGCACCGCTCTGGCCGCCGCCAACGACGGTCACCCGTTTGCCCGCCAAATCTGGCGTGCGCAGCATCATCTCGCTGGCATGGAAGCAGCTGTCATCCTGTGCGGTCACGCAGTCGGGGAGGTTGATCTGTTTGCCAATCCCCACACAGACGTGGCGCGCCAGGAAGCGATCGCGCTGGGTTACTACCTCAAACAGGCCCTTTTTCTCATCAAAACTCACCTGCTGTACCTGCTGGCTGAAGGCGAGGTTGGTGAGGTTTTCCGCCGCCCAGCTCAGGTAATCAGCAAACTCCTCGCGGGAGACGGTGCGCTGCTCGGTGGTCAGAAAACGGTAGAACTTTTTACGCTGTACCAGGTAGTTCAGAAAGCTGTGGCGGTTGGTCGGCTCCACGGCGCTGACCAGATCCTTCAGGAAGCTGGTTTGCATGTGGCAGTCCGGCACCATCATCCCCGGGTGCCAGGAAAAATGCGGCTTACGTTCAAGAAACAGTGAACTGAATCCGTCCAGCCCCTCTGCAAGGGCAGCGATGCTGAGGTTAAACGGGCCAATACCAATGCCGATGAAATCATACGTTTTCATTGCGCTGACTCCTGGGAGACCAGAAAAAGGGGGTTATCGAGATCGCAGACGTAGTTCGGCAGCATGCGGCTGCCACCGTCGTGTTCGGAGAAGGTGAGTTTGACCGGGTTGAGGATCACGCGAATGATCTGCGGCTTAAACAGGTCGAACTTCGCGAAGCGCCCGGCAAGATCCGGATGTGCGGCCATATAACGGCGTAAAACCTGCGCCAGGATCTGGTAGAAGCGGGTTTCGCTGACGCCGCTTTGCTGCGTGAGACGCGAGATAAAACGCAGCACCGTCACGAAGTTGCCGGTTTGCAGGTCATGGATGATGTACTCCGCGCTCAGGCGCGCCGTGACGGCTTTCACCTGTTGCGGCAGGCTTTCCGCCTGCGGGAAATCTTCATCAACCAGCCGCATATCACCCTGGAAATCCTTCAGCAGGATGCGCTGCGGCACGTAGTCTTTCATCACCAGCGTCACGTTCTGGCCGTGGGCGATGAGCGCCACGCCGTAGCGGCAGAGCAGGTGATAGAACGGGATCACCGTGGCATCGAACAGTTTTTCCAGCCAGGCTTCGGCGGTTAATCCCGAATGCGCAATCCACGCGTCAATCAGCGGGCGTCCGGCGTTGTCGGTCTCCATCAGCGCCGCCATCAGCACCGCCTGCTCGCCGTCCTGCAAATAGCAGGACGGGTTTTCGCGCCAGATCACGCCCAGCATCTCCTGATAGCGATAGGGCGCTTTCGGTAATGCGGCGTAACCGGTATGCGCCAGATATCCGGCGGCGGGTTCACCAAGCACCTGCGCGCCAGAGCGGGTGAGAGTGGCGTCGCTGGCAAACTGCTGCTGTAACCAACGCGAAGCCAGCGGACCGGCGGCAATGTACTTACCCGGAATGCCGCGATAGCAGGAGGTGTTGTAGATGGTCAGCGGCAGCTTGATGTCATACGGCGCGCGGCGGCTGGCGTTGGTCAGCGTGCGCAGGGACTGTTGGGCCAGATACTCATCGCCAAATTCCCCCAGCTCTACCATCTCACCGCGCGCGAGCTGGGCCAGGAAATGGACGGCAATTTTTTGCTGCCACTGCCACGGGTGCAGCGGCACCGGTAGCCAGCTGTCGTCAAGCTTCAGCGCCTGCCAATGGGCGTCAAAGCGCGCGCGCTCGGCACTGTCCATGGTGCTGGCCAGCAGGGTGTTGATATCGCAATCGACATCGCTGCTCCAGACCAGATGCTCGCGCTGCACGGCAACCCAATGCAGGCGAAAACGGCCACGGTATTCCGGCGCGTACTGGCGCAGCGCCTCCAGCCCCCAGCCGCGGCGTCCTTTGTTAAAAATGAACTTGGGATGGCCGCTCATCAGACACTGGAGTTCGTCCGGGTCGAGATGAATAAGCGCGTCGGCATCCAGCGTCTCTCGCGCCTGCAGCAGCTGCATGTCGCCCCGCAGCGTGGCGTAAAGATCTTCCAGATGCTCTGCCGTTTGTGCGTCGCTCATCTCCAGCACCGTCGCCAGCTGCAGAAACGCGCTTTCCGCTTCCACGGCGGCTCCGCTGGCGGTGGTCAGACTGGCGGGATCGATATGTAACCAGCCCCAGATGCCGCGCGTGGCGCGAAACTGCCATGTTTCGCTGCCCATGGTGATTTGCCAGCGGTCAGCGGCCAGCGGCTCGGCGCTCAGGGTACGTTCGTATTCCAGCTCGGCGAGGATCTTCGCCACCATCTCGCGGTTCACTTTTTGCCAGAGTGCGTTCACAGTCCCACCTCGCTGAAGAAGCGGTGACGCTCGCTCATGATGAGGCGCGAACGTTTATGTGGGAAGTCGAACTCTTTAACGGTGTCGAAACCGGCGGAAGCCAGATGGCGGAACAGGCGCTGATTGTCGAAACGTGGCTCAGCGACAATGCGCGTCGTGCGCGGTTCATCCAGCCACAGATAGTGGCTCAGACCGCGCAGCCAGCTACGGATATACTGCGCGCCGCGCCAGTTCTCTTCGCCGACCAGCATATGCAGCCCACGGTCAAACGGCTGCCAGCGATAGTGGCGTCCGATACGGTCTTCTGCGGCCCAGTAGAGTTCAAAATAGCCGAACGGCTGATCGTCAAAGCAGCCGATAACCGGGTAGCAGTACGTCGAGTCGAGCTGACGGCGCAGGTAGTTTTCCTGCTCTTCCTGAGGACCGGCCATCTCCCAGAACGCGTTGACGCGCGGGTTGTTCATCCACTGGGTAAAACGCTCACCGTCCAGCGCCACGTCGGCCACGCGGAAGCTCAGGGTGCGTTTAATTTGTGCATCGTAACGGCGATAGACTTCCCCTTGCGGACGGTGAGGGCGCAGCGGGAAGTAAAGCTGACGGCTCTCATCGAACTGCATGCCACCGCTGGCCTGCGGACGCTCCCCCTGCAGCCACAGCGGCAGTTGCCAGAAGGTCTCACGGGCCAGATAATCGCCGCTGGCAAGCGCGAATAACGCCTGCGCCTGCGGTTCATCCTGCCAGGCTGCCCACGGCAGCGTGATGCCGGTCAGTGCCGGTGCGGCGACAAACAGCTGATCCAGCGCCTCTACCAGCCAGCCGTCCGGGATATCGCGCAGGCGCTCCAGCACCGCGCTGCCGTCGAGGCCTAATGTCAGCGGCAGGGACGTGTCCGTTGCGGTGCAACGAAAGCCGTAGCCGGAATGGACGATATTCGCGTTAGCCATCACGCCTTCTCCTTGTAAAACGGGTTGCTAAAGTCGAAATAGATCACTGCCGGATCGGCAATCGTATTTTCGTTGCGATCGTGCAGGTAGCAGAAAAAGTTGCCTTTACAGTTCCAGGTCGGGCTGTCGAGCACATAGTCGAGGCAGCGGGTCTGCTTCGCGGTCTGGCGCAGGCTGGCCAGCGCGTCACGCACCCGTGACATCAGGCTCTCTTCGCTGTCGAAACCTGCGGCAGCGAGGGCGGCGGTGACGGCGAGTGTGGAGTTCAGCAGCAGGTAATAGGGGAAGTAGCGCAGCAGCTGGCTCTCGCCGAAGCGGTTTTCCACCTCGCTTTCACCTGCCTCTTTCAGCCACGCGTCGGCCCCTTCGGTCCAGGCGCTGCCCTGGCAGTCACGGTAGATAAGCCCGACCGGGAAGTCCTGCTGCATCTCCACAAGAATGTTTTGCTGATGTGCCAGCAGGACCAGACCGTAATCGGCTTCGGCGCTGAACAGCGGAAGGAGAACGCGGTCGCAATAGGCGTCCAGCCAGCAGCGCGCGGCCTGGGCGAGGGGGAGATCCAGACGCTGGCTCAGACGGCGGACCGCAGCCGCCAACAGACTGTCACCGCCGTCCGGCGCGGCCTGCGTCAGGCTCACCAGCACGTTGGTTTGCGTATCCGGCGTATCAAACAGCAGGTTCACGCGCAGCGCCATCAGGCTCTCTTCCTGAATGACGCCGCTTTCGTCACGCAGACCCGCCCAGCCGTCTTCCTGCATCACGCGCATGGTGGGGTAGCGCGCCTGGAGCTCCTGCCAGCGCGCCGTTTTCGCCAGACGCGCCAGACGCATCCCGCGCTTAACCTCTTTCACCGACAGCGTGCGCACGGAGTTTGTCAGGCGCACGCTCAGGGAAAACTTAATCATGTCGCTGTTGGTTTCGCTGTACAGCGAGCGGGAGGAGCTGGTGGGCAGCCATTGCGCGCCCGCTTCGCCCAGATCCTGCAAGGCTCCCTTCGCCACCAGTCGCTGGCACCAGTCCTGACCGAGCAGGTACTCCGCCTGCCACGGGTGCATCGGCAGCAGCCAGCGGGCGTCGGTGAAATGACCGAGCAGTTCAGGGGCGCTCTGGGCTGCGAAGCGCAGCAGACGTTCGCGCAGGGAGACGTTCAGGCTCTCGCCAGCGATCAGTTCACTCTCAACCGCAAACCAGCGCAGCGGAAAGCGGGAGGCGAAATCGGGCAAATAGCGGCGGGCTTCGGTTTCGTTAAACGGCTCGTGTGACTTCGGGGCCGGATGGAATGCGTGGCCGACCAGCAGCGCCTGTTCCGCCTCGGCGAATGTCAGCGGCGTGTCGCGCAGGTTTGCCCAGCGGTGACGCAAGTCGATCGCCTGCCAGGTATGGGCATGGCTTTCAAGGGCGCGCTGCTTAAAACGCGCCAGCGTATCGGCATCCAGTGAGCCTTTTACATCGGGTTTTTCAATAATTAAATCAACCAGTTGAGGGAAAGTGACGGCGTCACTACGGTCGCTGTCGGTCTGGATGAGCGTTGCCGGGAAGCGATACTGATGATGCTGGGTTGGGGAGAAATAGTGTACTGAAACCCGGATGGCCTGGGTTTGCGAGAGCGGGATATGGATCTGCGATAGCTCATCCGCAGCGGTAGCGGGGAGATAGCGCCAGTCCTTCGTTTCGCGCAACAGGGCGTTTAAAAAACACTGGGCCGCAACGTCTGTACCGGCAGAGCGGGGCAGAGTACGCATAGATGTACCTCATTCCATGACTGATAATAATTCTCGTTATGATATTCATTCTGTTTACAGTCGCAACTATTTTTGCAATATTTGTTTTCATAAACTTCATGATTTCCACACATTTATTGACACTATGTTCACAATTCTATGCGCTCACTTTCCGACACTCTGACCGACAATCTCACCCCGAAAGCGAACTGGCCCCTGGCGTTGTGTGCCGGTTTACTGGGGATCGGGCAAAACGGTTTGCTGGTCATGCTGCCGCAGCTGGTCACGATGACCGGGCTATCGCTCTCCGTTTGGGCGGGTCTGTTGATGTTCGGTTCGATGCTCTTTTTACCGGCTTCGCCCTGGTGGGGACGCCAGAGCGAGCGGCACGGCTGCAAAAGCGTGATGCTGGCCTCGCTGAGCGGCTATCTGGCAAGTTTCTTCGTCATGGCGCTGGTGGTCTGGGCAATGGCGAACGGGATGCTTAATGCCGCCTGGGGGCTGGCAGGGCTTATCCTCTCGCGCACCCTGTACGGCCTGACGGTCTCTGGTCTGGTGCCGGCGGCTCAGACATGGGCCATTCAACGTGCGGGTCTGGAGAAAAGAATGGCCGCGCTGGCGACGATAAGCTCGGGCCTCAGCTGCGGGCGTCTGCTGGGGCCGCCGCTGGCAGCGCTGATGCTCAACGTTAACCCGGTGGCACCGCTGTGGCTGATGGCTATGGCTCCGTTTATCGCCCTGCTGATAGTGCTGCGTGAAGTGGCCGATCCGCCTTTACCGCCAGTGGCGCAACAGGCGACGCGGCTGCAGGCATCAATGCTGCCTTATCTTATGCTGGCGCTGTTGCTTGCCGCACTGGTGAGCCTGATGCAGCTTGGTCTGTCACCCCATCTCAGTCCGTTGCTGGACGGCAATGCGGCGCAAATCAGCCATCACGTTGCGCTGCTGCTGAGCCTGGCCGCGCTGGCAACGCTCGCTGCCCAGTTTCTGGTGGTGCGTCCGCAGCACTTTCGCCCGATGACGTTACTTTGCCTGGCAGCGGTGTTGATGGTGGTCGGACTTGGGGTGATGTGTCTCGCGGATGTGGCACTGTTCTATGTGGGGATCGTCATTACCTCGCTGGGGGCGGCGATGGCAACGCCCGGCTATCAGCTGCTGCTGAACGACAGGTTAACGACAGGCAAAGGGGCGGGGGTGATCGCCACCAGCCATACGCTGGGCTACGGCGTCAGCGCGTTGCTGGTGCCGCTGGTGACGCGCGCATTCGGTGAAACGTTTTTAATCGTGGCCGCCTGGGCAATGGCGCTGCTGTTTTTAGCCTTGAGCTTAGGGGTACGGTCGGTTGAGCGTACCCCAGAAACAGGGGCCTAGTGGACGTGTCGGGAGGCGGTGCTGCCGGAACCCTCACTCTGGCGCAGACGCTGCAGGGGATCCTGCTGATAAAAATGACAAAAACGTTGCCACAGGGCCGGGAAACGCGGGGCGAACAGCTCGGGGGCGCTAAAGAAATACTCTGACAGCACCGCAAAACACTCGGCCGGATCGGTTGCCGCATAGGCATCAATGCTGGCCGCGCTTTCCCCGACAAGGTCAATCTCATCCTGGATATTTTCCATCGCCGCATGCAGGTCGTGCTCCCAACCGGCGACTTCACGCAGGGGGATCAGCGGAACACCGCTGGCGCGATCGCCGTTGCGGGTATCAAGCTTATGCGCCACTTCGTGAACAATCAGGTTAAACCCGGACGCGTCGAACGAGTCCTGAATATCCAGCCAGTTGAGGATGATGGGGCCTTGCTGCCAGCTTTGCCCGGACTGCACCACGCGCTGGTTATGCACCAGGCCAATATCATCTTCCCACTCGTCATCAACGATAAATGGTGCGGGGTAGATCAGCACTTCGTGGAAACCATCCAGCCACTCGATACCCAGTTCGAGCACCGGCAGGCAGAAAAGCAGGGCGATACGCGCGCTTTTAAGTGCATCCAGCTCAAACCCCTGCAGCGGAACCAGCCGCTTTTGCTGCAAAAAGCGATCCGCCAGTTGAATGAGCTTTGACTGTTCATCCGGCTGGAGGTTGGCCAGCACGGGGATCGCCAGCGCGTCATCCCACGGCAGCGCCACATGTTGACCAGCGTCATTTGATTTCCAGGGCCACTTAATCATCGCTGTGCTCGCAAACTCGTCACGTGTACAAAATTGAAAGGTCAGGTTCCGTTAACATGCCAAAGAACCCGGCATGAAGGCAACTATAAAACGTAGAGATGTGGGAATGGCAGGAGAGGCCAGCCCTCTGCCATTATTCAAACACTTATCCCGTTTCCTTTCAGTGACAAAAATCCCATTGAGACGATCCCCAGTGGAAAACATGGCACAACGGGTGGCACAGGGCGTTTATCGACGTTTGATTTCCCCGAGCGCGTCGATCAGTTGCGCCTTCTCCAGCGCTGAGATCTGCTTATCGTTCAGCAACCCGGAGAGCTGGCGGTCCTGCTCTTCACCAAATCCGCCACCGGTCATGATTTGCCGGCTAATCAGGTTCAGGATGGTGTTATCCAGTTCAAGAATTTGTGCTCTTACTTCTGCCAGCGGGCGGGGCTGCCACGCTTTTTCAGGCTGCAAACGCCAGCGATCGAGATAGCGGTACTGGATGTTTTTACTGACGGCCATCTGTGTCTGGATAAACGCATCAATACTCTGCGGATCCAGCATGACGTCACGCGCAGCATCCTGTGCTTTCAGCAGAACATTTTTTTCTCGAGGGAGATCCTCAACGGGAAGATGGTTCGCCGCCTTATAACCCGCCACATCCTTCATCACCTCGAATCGTGTATTTAATGCCTCAGCCAGCTCAGGAAGGGTTGCCGAATTCACGGAAGCAGCCAGCGATGAACCACACATTAAAATTGACGAAACCACAACTGCGAAATAGCGCACGGTTATTCTCCCGCAAAGATGAATTGAGCATCTATTATCGCAGCCTGTTTATTACAGGCAATCGTTTATAACGTTAATAAACGGCCATATTTGTAAGCATTTCAGGGGATAGATAGAAAATAAAAAATCCTGATGAATAAAGTCATCGATAGCGCAAATGTCTTTAATCTTATTGCCAAATTTCGCATTTCCAATTGCTATGCCTGGAATATGCTACCGAGCGACATCTTATTCCCCATTTCAGAAATAACATGAAAAATAACCACCCTATGTTCGGACGAAAATGAAGAAAATTTATAAAAATGAGTCAGACAAATCACCGACGGCAACTTATGGGATACGCTTAACCCCGGTTGCGATAACTCACCGTCACCTGATTGCTCAGCACATGCAGCGGCGCGTCGAAACGCCCCCCCGCCACGGAATAATACTCAAAACGAAACGGCCCAGCGGCTGGCATCCCGGCAGGCAGGGGCAGCTCTCCGGCGAAGCCGGGCAGCGTCAGGCAGCGCGTGGTGCTGCACAGGCGAATGCGAAACCCCGGTGGGGTCAGGCCGTCTGTCTGAATCTTCCAGTACACGCGCGAGGCCACCACGCCAGCGGGCAGGGGAGAGGGGTTTTGCACCGGTTTGCTTTTCAGTACCATTTGCCCCCGGGTCAGCGTGCCGCCAAAGCTCTCTCCGCTCCAGGAACCGTCCGCCGCAACAGCCAGCGGCGAAACCAGAAGCAGCGCAAGCACTGCTCTCCTCATCCTTTGCCCCCAATCAGATACGTCATCCGCACGTTGCGCTGGGTATTAATCTCCTGGCTGGAGAGCACCGCCAGCTGCGGGAAGATGCGGCGCAGGTAGCGCGACAGCATCAGACGCAGGGCCGGGTTCACCAGCAGCACCGGCGGTGCGCCTAAACCTTCCTGATGCTGCAGCGCCTTTTCGGTCTGCTTCATCAGGTTTTCAGCTATGCCCGGCTCAATTGCGCTGCCGCTCTGGGTCGCCTGGATCAACAGCTGCTCCAGAGAGAGATCCAGGCCAATCAGCTGAATGTCCTCCTCGCCCGGGAACCACTGCTGGGTTATCGCCCGGGAAAGGCGCGCCCGCACGCGGGTGGTCAGCTCATCAGCATCGCTCTGGGCGGTGGCAAACTCCGCCAGCGTATCGATGATGGTACGCATATCGCGGATCGGCACGCGCTCGGCCAGCAGATTCTGCAGCACCTTATGCAGCGTGGTCAGGCTGATGACCGCCGGGATCAAATCTTCCACCAGTTTCGGTGAATGTTTGGTGATCTGATCGAGCAGCTGCTGCGCCTCCTGACGACCAAACAGCTCCTCGGTATGGGTGGTGATAAGATGGTTAAGGTGTGTTGCCACCACTGAACTCGGATCCACCACCGTGTAGCCCAGCGTCTGCGCCAGTTCACGGTGAACTTCGTCAATCCACAGCGCAGGCAGACCAAAGGTGGGCTCGGTACACGGCGTGCCAGGGACTTCCCCTTCGGCGCAGCCGGGGTTGATCGCCATCCAGCGATCCGGCTGCACTTCACCGGAACCAATGGTGACCCCTTTAAGCAGGATGCGATAGTGCGTTGGCGCCAGATCCAGGTTGTCACGAATATGCACGGCAGGCGGCAGGAAGCCCATCTGCTGGGCAAACTTCTTGCGAATACCGCGCACGCGGGTCAGCAACTGACCCTGCTGTTCGTGATCCACCATCGGGATCAGGCGATAGCCCACTTCCAGACCCAGAGTATCTTCCATCTGAACATCAGACCAGGAGGCTTCGTTCACCTGCGCCACCTCAGCGTCCGCCGCATCGGCATCCGCCTGT